>JBCCXV010000013.1:0-18235 GCA_039191195.1 Planctomycetota bacterium | reverse complement strand
CCCGCGTTGCTGGATCTGTTGCATCGACGCTTCGAGCACGCCGCGGCCGCTGGACTGGTCGAGGTCGCCGAACACGTCGCCCAAGAGGTTCTGGCTGTGCATGCGCACGAGGACCGGCTCATCGGACTCGACGGGCTGGCCCGACGCGTCGAGTGCGCCGACCCCGCCACAGACCAGCGCCGCGTGAGGCATCGGATCGACGCGCGACCGGTAGGCGATGAGGTGGAACGGGCCGGCGGGCGTGCGCACTTCGGTCTCGCCGATGCGCTCGACGAGCTGGTCGGTGGTGAGCCGTCTTTCGATGACCTCAGCAACCGAGCATCGGGGCAGGTCGAACTTGGCGCAGAACGCCTCGAGGTCGGGCAGGCGGGCCATGGCGCCGTCGTCGCGCATGACCTCGATGCCGGCGGCGACGGGCCGCAAGCCGGCCATCCGGCAGAGGTCGGGCAGGGCTTCGGTGTGGCCGGCCCGGACGATCGCCCCGCCGGGCCGGGCGCGCAGGGGCTGGACGTGGCCCGGGCGGTCAAAGTCGTGCGGCGAGGCGCCCGGGTCGGCGAGCTTGCGGATGGTGATGGATCGGTCGCTCGCGGATACGCCGGTGGTCACGCCGAAGCGCGCCGCGGCGTCGACGGTGACGGTGTACGCCGTGCCGCGCTGGGTGGTGTTGACGGCGGACTGGGGGGGCAGGTCGAGCGTCTCGCAGACCGCGGGGTCGACGGCGACGAACAGCATGCCCCGGCCCTCGCGCAGCATGAAGTTGACCGCGTCGGGCGTGGCGTGCTCGGCGGCGCAGAAGAGGTCGCCCTCGTTCTCGCGGCGTTCGTCGTCGGTGACGATCGCCATCCCGCCGGCGCGGAGGCGTTTGACCACAGCGTCGAGACCGACCTCGCCGGCGCCGGCCACGTCAGCCCGGTCCCAGGCGCGCCACGGTGACCGGGCGAAGGGGGTACTGCTCGAGCAGCTCGCGGATCGACGCCGGCGTGAGCGCCTGGAGCTTGTCGAGGCGCTCTTGCAAAGACAAGTGCGATCGGCGGTAGGTCCAGCCCGAGCCGAGGTCGTGCATGCGGCCCGACGGCCGTTCGCCGGTGAGCGTGATGCGCGTGGCGAGCTTGTTGACGGTGCGGGTGAGCTCGTCGTCGGTGAGGTCTTCGGCGGCGCCGGCGAGGACGCCGGTCAACGTCTTCTCGACCTCGTCGGCGCGCGAGGGCTCGCAGGCGGCGAAGCCCAGGAAAGCGCCGCTGCGGTCTTGGGGCATGAACTCGAGGGCCGCTTCTTCGGCCAGGCCGGGGTCGATGAGGGCCCAGTGCAGGCGGGAGCCGTCGTCGTCGCCTAAGAGGTCCGAGAGCACCATCGCGGCGAAGCGGGCTTCGTCTTGGGCCGATGGGCCGGGCATGAGCATCGCGAGGTAGCACCGGCTGAGCTTGGCGTCGGTGAGGTTCAGGCGGTCGGGCGTCGGGGCCACGGCGCCGTGCTGTCGCTCGGGGGCGCCGGGGTCCCACCCGCCGCAGAGCTCGGTGATCTGGGCCAGCACGGCGTCGTAGTCGAACTTGCCGGCGACCGACACGGTGATGGCGCCCGGCGCGTAGCGCTGGGTGAAGTAGCCGCGCATCTGGTCGGCGGTCATCGCGCCGACGGTGTCGGCCGTGCCGAGCACCCGGTGGCCCAGGGCGTGGGCGCCGAAGTAACCCTCGAGCAGCGCGTCTTGCAGCCGCCACTCGGGGCGGTCTTCGTACATGCTGATTTCTTCGAGGATGACCTTCTTCTCGACGTTGAAGTCGTCCTCGCGGAGCGACGGCCGGAGCATGTCGGCGAGCAGGTCGATGGCCCGGGGCAGCATCTCGGGCAGGACGTGGGCGTAGTAGACGGTGTTCTCGTGGGACGTGTAGGCGTTGTAGTCGGCGCCGAGCTCGTCGAACTCGCGGTTGACGTCGTCGGCCGACCGCCGGGCGGTGCCCTTGAACATCATGTGTTCGAGGAAGTGCGAGACGCCCATGAGCTCGGGCGACTCATCGCGGGCGCCGGCGCGCACAAAAAAGCCGACCGCCGCGGTGTGCGCGGACGCGTCTGCTTCGGCCACGACCTCCAGCCCGTTGGGCAGCCCGGCGTGTTGGAGGGTCGCGGTCATACGAGGCATGCTACCGGGGCGCATCGCATGACTGGGCACGCCAAGCGCCTGGGAAGTGCTTCCGGGGAGCTTCCGGGAGGGGCTTACTCGGCGTGCTTGTCGAGCTCGGCCTTGAACTCGGCTTCTTGGGTCACGCCGACGAACTTCTTCACGGCCTCGCCGTCTTTGAAGAGGATGATCGTCGGGATCGCCGAGATGCCCAGCTTGGTCGAGACGTCGCGGTTGGCGTCGGTATCGACCTTGCCGACCTTGACCTTGCCCTGGTAGTCGCTGGCGATCTTGTCGATCGTCGGGGCGACCATCTTGCAGGGCATGCACCACTCGGCCCAGAAGTCGACGAGGACGGGCTCGCTGGACTGCAAAACCTCGGAGTCGAAGTTGGCGTCGGTGAACTCTTGCACGGCTTCGCTGGCCATGGCGGGTCTCCTTGCGGTCGCGCGGCCGGTCGGCCGTGCGGGGAGGTGGGGACGTGCCCCGCGGCCGCCCGATGCGATCCGCGAAGGCAAGGCTAGGCACGGCCTCCACATCAGGCAACCGGCCGGCGCCCTTCGGTATTCCGCTTCGGCCGCGGGTCCAGGCCCCGGTCCCGCCCCGGGGCGAGGCTCCAGGGCGGGCGTCGGCGAGGGCGTAACGGCTAGCATCGCGGCATGCCGACACCCCCGCCTGACGCCGCTTGCGAAGCCCCTCCCGCCGCGCCGCTGTCCTTCGCCCCCGCCGAGCTGGACTGGGATGTCACCAAGGCGAGCCTCACTTCGCTGGGCCAGCGATCGCTCGACACCGGCGAGCAGGCCGAGGCTTGGCTCGCCGAAGCGTCGTCGCTGCTGGCCGAAGTCTGGGAGGCGGGCTCGCGGATCCGGATCGCTCACGCCTGCCGGACCAACGACGAGGACGCCAAGGCCGCGTTCATGCGGTGGATCGAGCGGGTCGAGCCCGAGCTCAAGCCGGTGATGTTCGAGCTCAAGCAGCGGTTTGTGTCGTCGGCGGGCGCCGAGGCACTGGCCGGGCGGAACGACGTACGGCTGAACCAGCTCTTGCGTTCGTGGAAGGCCGAGGTCGATCTGTACCGACCGGAGAACGTGGCGGTGCAGACCGAGATCAGCAAGCTCACCTCGGAGTTCGACCGGATCGCCGGGGCGATGACCGTGGAGTTCGAGGGCAAGACCCAGACGCTGCCCCAGCTCGCCGCGTATCAGCAAGAGACCGACCGCGGCCTGCGCGAGCGCGCCTGGCGTGCCGGCAACGACCGCAGACGGCAAGACGACGCCGAGCTCGACGCGATCTACGACGGCCTGCTCGCCAAACGCCAAACGATGGCCGAGAACGCCGGTCTGGCGAACTACCGCGACTACGCCTGGCTCGACCGGCAGCGGTTCGACTATTCGCCGGCCCACTGCGAGGCGTTCCACGAGGCCGTCGAGAAAGTTGTCGTGCCGGCGCTGGCCGAGCTCGAGCGGTCCCGGCAAGCCAAGCTGGGCGTCGAGACGTTGCGGCCCTGGGACGGGTCGGTCGATCCCTTGGGGCGAGACCCGTTGCGCCCGTTCGCGGCGGACGACGTCGAAGCGCTGCGTTCGCGGTCGTCGGCGGCCTTGGCGGACGTCGACCCGGAACTTGGCGAACTCTTTGAGACGCTCCGGCCCGGGCGCAACCTCGATTTGGAGTCACGCGCCCACAAACGGCCGGGCGGGTTCCAGTCGTCGCTGACGAAGGTCGGCCAGCCGTTCATCTTCATGAACGCCGCGGGCCTGCAGCGCGACGTGGACACGATGCTGCACGAGGCCGGGCACGCGTTCCACTTCCTCCTGGCGCACGAGCGGGAGCCGCTGGTGTTCTTACAGCACGCGCCGATCGAGTTCTGCGAGGTGGCGTCGATGTCGATGGAGCTTTTCGGCATGAACGGCTACGACCGGTTCTACCCCGGCGACGCGGCTTCGGCCGATCGGGCCCGGAGGCACCAGCTCGAAGGCGCGCTGTCCGTCCTGCCCTGGATCGCGCTGATCGACGCCTTCCAGCACTGGGTCTACACGCACCCGGGCCACAGCTCGGCCGAACGCACCGCGGCCTGGCTCGAGCTCGACGCCCGGTTCGCCACCGGCGTGACCGACTGGGCTGGGCTCGAGGGCTACCGGGAGAACTGGTGGCGCCGGCAGATCCACCTGTTCAGCTACCCGTTCTATTACATCGAGTACGGCATCGCGCAGCTCGCGTCACTCCGGCTGGGCCTGCGGTACCGGGAGGAGCCGGCCCAGACGCTGGCTTCGTACAAGGCGGCGCTGGCCTTGGCCGACACCAAGCCCCTGCCGGAGCTGTTCGAGGCCGCGGGGGCGCCGTTCGATTTTGGTCCCGACGCCGTGGGCCCGGTGGTCGGGGCGGTCCAGGCCGCGCTGGCAGGGTTGCCCGAGTGAGGCCGTTGATCGCGGTTGAAGGCTTGGCGAAACCCGTTTGGGGTCTTTGAGGTTGAGTCGCAACGCATTCCGCTACGGGCGTCGAGCACGAGCGCGAAAAGGCTTGGCCACCCCGCGCTCGGGCTTCGGGCTGCGGGTGCATCCGGCAAGCCCCGCGACGGGGCACGGCCATCGCGGAGGAGCCCCCGGCCGGCGGATCGCGGGGCTGGCGCTCTTGGTTTTGTGCCTTTGCGGAACCGGCGGGTGCGCGGCGATCTCGTCGTGGGCCGCGGTGCAGCGGATGGGCGGGCCCGAAGACCCCCGGCGGTGGCTCAAGCCGCCTGACGCGCCGGTACAGCCCGATGCGGTGCTGCGCGTCGAGGTGGGCGGCGACCTCTCGGACGGCGTGGACGGCGTGGACGGCGTGGACGGCGTCGTCATCGTCGCCGACGCCTTCGACGCCTTCGACGCACCCGCGACGGACGCGGCGCACGCGACGGCGGCGGCGGGCACGGCGGTGCTGCTGCACGGCCTGTACGAGAACCGCAGGCACCCGGACCTGGCCCGGTGGCGGGCCGCGCTGCAAGACGATGGCTGGGACGTGGTGGCGCCCGACCTGCGCGGGCACGGCGCGTCCGGCGGGGCCACGCTGGGCTGGGGCCGCATTGACGCCCAAGACCTCGCCGCCCTGCTCGACCACATCGAGGCCGGGCGCGGCGAGCCGGAGCGCGTCCTGGTGGTCGGCTTTAGCTACGGCGGGATCGCGGCGCTGCACTGGATGGCGGGCGACCCTCGCATCGACGCGGCGGTGACGCTGGCGGCGCCGGCCGACCCGCTGGAGACCCTGCCGATGTTCGTCCGCCGGTGGACCGGGTCGCTGTCTTGGCTCACGACGTCGGGGCGCCTGCGTGGGGCCTTCGCCAACCGGCTGCGGGATACGGGGGTCGACCCCGCGGCGCTGCCGGCCGAATCGCTGGCGGGGCGTTTCGCGGGGCGCCCGGTGCTGTTGCTGCACGGCGACGCCGACCGGCTGGCCCCGCCGGACCACGCCGGTCGGTGGGCTCGCGCGATCGGCCCCTCGGCGACGGCGGTGCTGTTGGAGGGCCAGCGTCACTCGTCGATCGCGTGGTTCCGGGGCGAGGCGCTGGAACGGGCCCGCGGGTTCTGGCGTGAGCACGCGGTGGAAACCCCCGGGGCGGGCGGGTAGCGCCGCGGCCGGCGTTGTCCGCGGGGCGCCGAGGCCGTAGGATCGATCTATGGCGAAAACCGCCGACCCGGCGCCGACCACCGCCGAGCCCGAGGACCTCCGGGCTGTTGTGCTGCGCGCGCTCGACCGGATCCGCCCGGCGATTCAGGATGACGGCGGCGACCTGGAGCTGGTGGGCGTGTCGCGCTCGGGCCATGTGCAGGTTCGGCTGTTGGGCGCCTGCGTGGGCTGCCCGTCGAGCAGCCTGACGCTGCGGGAAGGCATCGAGCGCTGCTTGAAAGAGTGGGCGCCCGGGGTGCAGTCGGTCGAAGCGGTGGCGTAGGCCCCGCCCGCTGCGGACACGCCCGACCGGGACGGCCGGTGGGCTTCGGAGTGCACGGATGCTCGCGCTAACCCGACGGATCGGCGAAGAGGTCGTCATCGGCGACCCGAAGTCGCCCCTGGGCATGATCCGCGTGGTGGACATTCACGGCGACAAGGTCCGGCTGGCCTTCGACTTCCCGCGCGAGATGCAGGTCAACCGCAAAGAACTGGCCGAGCAGAAGGCCCGCGACGGCGAGACGCGCTCGGCGCCGCCGCCGGCCTGACGCCATGCGCAGACTGGCCATCGACCCCGGCGGCAAGCGCACCGGCCTGGCCTCGGGCGACGACGACGCGCGCATCGCCAGCCCCCTGCCGGCCATCGACGGCACGGGCTCGGGCGCCTTTGTCCGCCAGCTCCGCCAACAGATCGACCACGTCGGCGCCGAGGCCCTGCTCCTGGGCTGGCCAGTCAACATGAACGGCACGCGCGGCGGCGCGGCCAAGTCCGCCGAGCAACTCGCCATACGGCTGCACCGCGAGCTGGGCCTGGCGGTCTTGCTCATCGACGAGCGGCAGACGTCGGACGACGCCGACCGGCTGATGGCGCAGTCCGGCTTGACGCACGGCCAGAAGAAGGCGCGGCGCGACGGGTTGGCCGCGGCGCAGCTGCTGGTGCGTTTCTGGGCGGCCGGCCTGCGGGGCGTCGACCCGCTGGGCTTGCCCGAGCGGGCCGCGGACCTTTCGTCGCCTCACGACAGCAGCGCGTAGATGAGCACGGCCACGGCCGTGATGAGGTTCAGCACGCCGATCCAGCCGAGGCGGGCCCGCCAGGTCGCCGGCAGCAGCAGCGCCGGCAGGTTGGCCCAGCCCAGGGCGATGCGGGCCAGGCGCGGGGCCCTCTGGGCGGCGGGCTTGAGCGTTGCGGCGAGCTTGGTCAGCAGCGCCAGCGGGGTCTCGCCGGCGTCCCCGGGCGCGTCGAGCGTCGGGGGTTCGGTCGAGGGGCGGCGGGCGGAGGCGGCCTGGGCGTCGAGCTCGGCGGCGACGTCGGACGCCGTGGCCCCGCCGGGGCTACCGGGGTCGCCGACGCCAAGCGTGTTGGCGTAGTCCTCGAAGTCGGCGTCGAAATCGAGCTCGTCGTCGCCGCTTTCGGCCTCGCCGGCGAGCACGTCGTCGAGGGCCTCGATCGTGTGCGGCTCGGCCGGCGACGGCGCGGTGTGGGACCCGCCGCTGCCTGCCGCGACCTGGGCGGGGTCCTCGAAGGTGAAATCGAGGTCATCGACTTCGCCCGGTCCGGCGTCCGCGCTGGGCGGGGTCGGCGGCGGCGGCGCGTGTGCGGTGGCCGGCTCGGCGGGCGCCTCCGTGGGGGGCTCGGATGGCGCCTCGGTCGCCGGCGTATCGACAGGCTCGGAGGTGGCGGCGGCAGCCTCGGCGGCGGGATCGGGCTTGACGGGCGCTTCGGGCTCGGACGGGGTCGCGGCCCCGCCGAGCAACTGGTCGATCTCGCGCAGGAGGCGCTGCTCTTCGCTCTCTTCGCCGGGCGGCGGTTCGTCGGTCGCTCCCTCCGGCTTCGGCTCCGGCTCCGGCTCGGACAACGCCTCGGGAGCGGGCTGCCCCGCGGCGTCGGCCGACGAAGCCTCCCCCAGGGTTTGGTCGATCGCCGACTGGACCTCGGCCAAGAGTTGGGCCTGCTCGTCGGTCGGCGCCTGGTCCACCGCGGCGGAGGCGGCCTGGTCGGCCGACTCGAGGGCGGCTTCGACCTCGGCGACGGGATCGGCTTCTGGGTCTGGCGGGAGGTCGGCGTCTGCGGTGGCTTCGGCCGGTGTTTCGTCGGCGCGGGGGCGCGGAGGCGCCGGCTCGCCGACGACCTCGACCACGGCCTGGTTGACGGCGGCGAGCAGCTCCGCCGCGAAGGGGTTGTCGGGCGGGGGCGCCGGGGGAGGGGGCGGGGCAGGAGCCGGGGGGTTGTCCGACGACGGGGCCGCGGCGATCTCATCGGCCTGGGCGGGCTTAGACTCGGCGTCGGCCTCAGGCTCGGGCTCAGGCTCAGGCTCAGGCTCAGGCTCGGGCTCGGGCTGGGATTCGGCGGTCGCCTCGGGCTGCGCCTGAGCCGGCGGGGCCTCGGGGGTCGGCGGCGCGTCGGCCTGCTGGCCCCAGGCCTTGGCCGTCAGCCCGGGCTCGCGCTCTTCGACCTGCGCAAATAGGGCTTCGAGCTGGTCTTCGATGGACCGCTCGGGCGCCTGGACGGCGTCATCGGCGTTGGGCTCGGCAGAAGCAGCGTTCATCGCATGGGCGCCGGGGGACGACCCGCGCACCTCCACAGCGCGCGTGCCCCCCGCGGCATTATCGTCACAACCGGTAGAGGCCTGAACACACGGCGGCCCGGATCGCCGGATTTCCGGCCCCGCCGAGCCCACGCCGACCCGCGACCCGCCCCAGCCCATGCCGCAAGACCCGCCCTGGTTCCTCGCCGACGACCTGCCGGCCCAAGGTCCGATCACGCTGGGCGCCGGCGAGTCGGCCCACCTGGCCCGGGTGCTTCGCCTGGAGAGCGGAACCCCGATCACGCTCTTCGACGGCCGGGGGCGGACCCAACCGGCGAAGGTCGTGACGGCCTCGCCGAAGGCGGCGGTCTGCGAAGCGACCGAGCCGGCCGCGGAGCACCCGCGTCGCCCACCGATCGTGATCGCGGCGGCGTCGCCCAAGGGTCCGCGGGCCGACGCCATGGTCGACATGCTCGCCCAGCTCGGGGCGACGGCCTGGGTGCCGCTACGGAGCGAGCGGAGCGTCGTGCACCCCCGCGACGCGAAGCTCGACCGCTGGCGGGCCGCGGCGGTGCAAACCTGCAAGCAGTGCCACGACCCCTGGGCCATGGGCGTTGGCGCCTTGACGGGCTTGGCCGCCTTATTCGACCCGGCGTGGCCCGGCGCGAGCGCGCGTACGGCCTTGGGCCTGCCCGACGCCGACCTCGCCTGGCGCCGGCTGTGGGCCGACACCCCCGCCGGGGAAGACGGCCGAGGCGGAGTCCCGCCGTGGAAGGGCCCCGCCAGCCCGTTGCTGGTGCTCGTGGGCCCCGAGGGCGGCTGGACCGACGCCGAGCGCGCCGCGGCAGGACAGGCGGGCTGCCAGACGTTGTCGCTGGGGGCCAACGTGCTGCGCGTCGAGACCGCCGCCGTCGCCGCCGCCGCGGTCCTGCGGAGTGGTGAAGCGCGCTGACCAGCCGAGCGCGGCGTGGCGCGTTCGTACACTGCGGCCGTGAGCGACCCCAGCCCCGCCCCGACCGCCGCCCCGACGCCCGGACGACCCGCCGGCCCGAGCGGGCCGACCCGCGGCCGACCCCAAGTCGAGCCCGCCGACGTCCGCGAGCACGGCGGCCAGGGCGCCGCGTCCGACCGGCGTCTGCTGATGCAATTGGCCGTGTTCACCGGCTGCGACGACCCGCAACCCGTCGTGGCGGCGGCGCAGGCCTCGGGCCTCGACGTCGTGGTCTACGCCGACGCCCACGACCCCCAAGGCGTCGCCCTGCTGTGGTCGAGTGAGCACGACGACGACCTTGTCGGCCCGTGGCGCGAGCTGCTGCGCCACCCGTCGATCGCGGCGCTGGCGCCCCAGCCGGAGATGACGATGACCGGCCGGACGTACGCCTTGGGCTACGAGACCGACCTCGACGAGGTGCTGATCGACCGGCCGCGCACCCGGATGACCGACGACGCCCTGGCGTGGTGCGTCTGGTACCCGCTGCGGCGGAGGGCCTCGTTCGAGCGCCTGCCCGCCGACGAGAAGCGCGCCATCCTGGCCGAGCACGGCAAGATCGGGATGTCGTTCGGCGCCGCGGGCCACGCCCACGACATCCGCCTAGCCGCCCACGGTCTCAACCGGCAGGACAGCGACTTTGTCGTCGGCCTGCTGGGCCCCAAGCTGGCGCCGCTGTCGGTGCTCGTGCAGCGGATGCGGGCGACGCGCCAGACCGCCGAGCACCTGGAGAGCCTCGGGCCCTTTTTCGTGGGCAAGAAGCTCGGGGCGTTCGGGCCGCACCTCTCCCCGGGCCCGGGCTCGTGGCCCCGGCAAGCCAAGATCTGAACACCGCAGGAGGACCTCGATGACCACCGCCGCCGCCGACCTGGACGCCCGACTCGATTCCGCCCGCGCGGCGCTTTCCGCTTGCGGGCAGGACCACGCGCTGTCGTTCTGGGATTCTTTGGATGAATCCGGCCGGGCGAAGCTGCTCGCCGACATCGAGGGCGTCGACTGGCCCGAGGTCGCGCGGCTGATCGAGAGCCACGTCAAGGCCAAGCCGGTGTTCGAGGCGCCGGCGAACGTCGAGGCCCCGCCCGTGTTCCCGGCGGCGCCCGGCGCGGACCTCGAAGCGCAATACGCCAAGGCCCGCGAGGCCGGCGAAGCGCTGCTCCGGGCCGGCAAGGTCGCGGCGTTCTGCGTCGCCGGCGGCCAGGGCACGCGGCTCGGCTGGGACGGGCCCAAGGGCACCTTCCCGGCGACACCGATCACCGGCAAGCCGCTCTTCCAAGTCTTCGCCGAGCAGATCCAGAAGGCCGGGGAGGTCTACGGCGCCAAGCCGGCGTTCTACGTCATGACCAGCCCGGTCAACCACGCCGACACCGTGGCCTTCTTCGAGAAGCACGACTACTTCGGCCTGAGCCGGGACGACGTGAGCATCTTCCCGCAGGCCATGATGCCGGCGATCGACCTGGCGACGCACAAGGTCTTGCTCGCGGCGCCCGACCGGTTGGCGCTGTCGCCCAACGGCCACGGCGGGTCGCTCAAGGCGCTGTGGACCTCCGGCGCCATCGCCGACATGCAGAAGCGCGGCGTCGAGCAGGTGTCGTACGTGCAGGTGGACAACCCGCTGGTGAAGGTGCTCGACCCTTTGTTTCTAGGGCTGCACGCCATTGAGGGTGCCCAGATGTCGAGCAAGGCGTTGCCGAAGGCCCACGCGCTCGAGAAGGTCGGCAACTTCTGCAAGGCCGACGGCAAGGTGCAGGTGATCGAGTACTCGAACATGCCCGACGAACTCGCCAAGCGGACGAACGCCAACGGCTCGCTGGTCTTCAACGCCGGCTCGATCGCCATCCACACGATCGCGGTGTCGTTTGTCGAGAAGCTCAACCGCGAGGGCTTCGCGCTGCCGTGGAACCGGGCCGAGAAGAAGGTGCCTTTCGTCGACGCCGCGGGCGCCGAGCAGAAACCCGAGTCGCCCAACGCGGTGAAGCTTGAGACGTTCGTGTTCGACGCCCTGCCGTTGTGCGACACCTCGGTGATCCTGGAGACGGTCCGGGCCGAGGAGTTCGCGCCGATCAAGAACGCCGACGCCCCCGCGGGCGAGGCCGAGCAGTCGGACAGCCCGGCGTCGAGCAAGCGGATGCAGGTGGAGCGCGCCGCGGCCTGGCTCGAAACGGTGGGCGTGTCGATCCCCAAGGCGTCCGCGGGCGCCGTGGACGCGGTGATCGAGCTCTCGGCGTTGACCGCCTGCGAGCCGCGCGACCTGGCTTCGGCCGAGCTGCCCAAGGCCATCGAACCCGGGTCGATTGTTACGCTCTAACCTTCTTGAGAACGCCCAGCGAGCCGCCTGCCGCGACGCCGACCGGAGTATCGCCATCGAAGCCATCGACCGGGTCGACCCGTTCATCGGGTGCGAGGAGACGCGCCTGCCCGAGCCGCAAGGCCTGGCCGCGGCGTGGTGGTGGCCCAAGGCCCAGATCGGCAACACCCACCCCGGCGCGGTGGCGCCCTGGGGCATGGTCTCGGCCTGCCCGTACTCGGGCGCCTACCCGACCGGCTACGGGCTCTACGCCAAGAACACCGACGGCAAGCCCGGGCGGATGTTCGACCGGTACCTCGCGTCGGGCTTCACGCACTTCCACCAGACCGGCACGGGCGCGATCCGCAAGTACTACAACTACGTGCACGTCACGCCGACGACCGCGGGGTTCGAGTCGGTCGGCCGGCAATACACGCTCGAAGACGAAGCGGCGTCGCCCGGCTACTACCGCTGCCGTTTCGGCGAGACCGGCGTGCTGGCCGAGGTGACGGCGGCGCCCCGGGCCGTGGTCTACCGGTACACGTTCCCCAAGGCGGCCCGCAGCAACATCCTGATCGACTGCGCCCAGGGCGGCATCGCCAGCCCCTACGGGCGCACGGTGCCGACGCTCGCCGACGTCGAGGTCACCTCGCACAACACCGCCCAGGCGCGGCTGGTCGTCGAGGGCGTGGCGCTCTATGTCCACATCGAGCTCGACCGCGAGCACTGGAAGTACGGCGTCTGGTTCGACGGCAAGAACGTCGGCGGGGGCCGGCAGCTCGTGTTCGACCACATCCGCGAGAGCACGCTCAAGCCCTTCGGCGTGCACTTCGGCGGGCCGACCGACGAAGGCGAGCCGGTCGAGCTGCGCCTGGGCTTTTCGTGGCGCTCGGCCGAGCAAGCCCAGGCCAACTTGGAGCAGCTGCCCGGCCGCGGGTTCGACGCCGTGCACGCCCAGGCCCGGCGGGTCTGGGGCCACACGCTCGACAAGGCCCGGGTCACCCCGGGGGGCGAGCCGGGGGACGACGACGCGGCGCAGGTGTTCTCCACGGCGCTGTACCACGCGTGCCTCAAGCCCAGCGAGGCGGCGGGCGAGAGCCCCTTCTGGCCGGGCGACGGGCCGTTCTACTTCGACTTCTGCACGATGTGGGACATCTACAAGACGCAGCTGCCGCTGATCCAAACGATCGACCCGCAGCGCGGCGCCGACATCGTGAACTCCCTGCTGACGATCTGCGAGCAGGAGGGCAACTTCCCCATCGGCTACCGGATGGCCCGGGGCGCCGACCGGTTCTTCCGGCAGGCGTCGGCGCTGGCGCACGTGTCGATCCTCGACGCCCGGCTGCGCGAGCTGCCCGGCATCGACTGGGACTTCGCCCTGACCTACATGGACAAGGACCTGCAGCGCGGCTACGGCGAAGACTTCCTGGAGAAGGGCGTGGTGCACCCGCTGGTCCACACCCTGGACCTAGCCTACGGCTGCTACTGCACGGCCCGGCTCGCGCAGCTCCAGGGCGACAAGGCGCTCGCCGAGCGCATGGCCGGTCTCGCGGGCCGGTGGCGCAACGCCTACGACGAGTCCACCGGGCTGCTGCGTGAATCGACCTATTACGAGGGCCGCAAGTGGAACTACTCGTTCCGCTTCCTCCACGACATGCCGGGGCGCGTAGGGCTGGCGGGCGGTCCCGAGAAGTTCTGCGCTCTATTGGATCGTTTCTTCGGCTACGACGCCGGGCCGGTCGCGCAGCTGGGCCTCCCGCCGCACGGCGAGGCCGAAGAGGCCGGCTACCGGCTCAACCGGTTCGAGGGGCTCAACAACGAGCCGGACATGGAAGCGCCCTACGCCTACCTGTTCGCCGGGCGGCACGACCGGTGCGCCGAGGTCGTCCAGGCCGGCATGCGCTACATGTACGCGCCGGGCCGCGGGGGCCTTCCTGGCAACGACGACTCGGGCGCCATGTCGTCGTGGTACGTCTGGTCGGCGATGGGGCTGTTCCCGGTCGCGGGGCAAGACGCCTGGCTGATCGGCTCGCCCCGGTTCCCGGAGGCCGAGTTGCAAACCCAAGGCGGGCCGTTGCGCGTGCTGGCCGACGGGCTTTCGTCCGATCGCATCTACGTCGCCGGCGCGACGTGGAACGGCGAGGCTTGGCCGCATGCTTGGCTGCCGCAGCACAAGGCGATCGAAGGCGGCGAGCTGCGCCTGACGATGAGCGACCGGCCCAACGGCTGGGGCGCCACCCCGCCGCCGATGTGGTCGCTGGACGGGTGAGCGATCAGTCGTCTTCGGCGTGGGCCAACGCGGGGTCGCGGCCCGGGGCGGTCCAGTCCGGTCGTTTGCCCCGACTCCATCGGCGGACGCGTGCTCCGACGACCCGGGAGCGTCGGCCGAGCCGGCCGGTCTTCCGCTGGAGGCGCTTGGCGTGCCGGCGGGCCCAGCGCGCCTCGGACGAGAGGATCACCAGCGCCAACGGGACGAAGACCACGCCGAGCGGGATGGGCGTCGGCCAGAGGATCAGCCCGGCGATCAGCAGGCCGTAGCCCAACACCAGCACCGCGGATCGGCGGGCCGAGCGGACCCAGGGGTGCAGCGGGGCGTGTCGGGTCACGGGCGGCGATGGTACGGAGGGCGTCGCGGGGCTCGCGCCGTGGTGGTTGCCTACGGCGGCGTGGGCTTAGCATGTCGGCATGAGACGACCGCGTGACCATCGAGGCCCAGGCGAGCGCGTGCTTTGCCTTGTCGCGCTGGTTGGGGGCTTGGCCGCGCCCGGTTGCGGGGTCGAGTTCGCGATGGTGGGCGCGGCGACGTCGGCCGGCGAAACCGCGATGGGCGTGTTCCGGGCCGGCAAGCTCACCGTGACCCGACGCCAGCCGATGGCCGGGCTCCAGCGGGCCGCCGAGGAAGCCCGGGCTGCGCTCGACCTGCAGGTCGTGAAAGTCGACGACGACGAGGACGACTTCTGGGCCCTGGTGCTCGAGGACGACGACGGCCGAGACATCACGATCCGGCTGCAGCGGCGGACGTCGCTGGTCACGCAGATCCAGATCGACGTCGGCCCCTTCGGCTCGCGATCGATGTCGCAACTGGTGTACGCGGCCATCAACCAGGCCTTGCCGCCGGACGAGTACGGCCCGGCGTCCCCGCCGACACCCGAGCCCGACGAAGGCTGATCCCCCGGAAGCCCCCCGGAAGCCGCGCCCCGGAAGCTTCCGTCCGAAAGTCCGACCCCCGGAAGCGATGCCGCCTAACCCCTGACGGCTGACCCCTGACCCCTGACCGGCGCGCCTACAGGAACCGCCAGTCGTCCCAGCGCAGCGTGTAGGCCCAGAGCAGGGCGTTGACCAGGCCGTGCGACCAGATCACCGGCCCCAGGCCGGCGCGCTTGTCTTCGGGCAGGCTCTCGCGGTTGGTCCACCAAACCATCAGGCACCAGACGACGCCGCAGGCGACGCACCCGGCCCAGTCGCGCGGGACGTGGCTGATCGCAAACACAAGCGTCGAGGCGAATACGCTGAACACCGTGATGGGGCCCAACGGCGTTTCGACCAGCTGCTTGGTGAACTGTGGGGCCTCGGCCAGGGCCTTCTTGCCGGCGGCGGAGTTAGCGACGGCGTCGCCGATGACCGGCATGTCGGCGGCGAACTGGATCAGCCCGGTCTTGGTCGGGCCCCAGCGGTGCAGGCCGCGCAGCATCGCCGAGCGGATGAACAGCTCCTCGAAGAACGGCACGAGCACGGCCATGCCCACGAAACGCAGGATCATGGACGCCCAGAACCAGGCGGCGTGCGTGTCGCCGAGCTTCTGGATGTCGTGCCGGCCGGTCGACGACCCGTGGCCGAAGATCCAGAAGTCGGTGTCACCGATGACCGTGCCCAGCGCGATCCAGGCCCAGAGCAGCAGGGCCGCCGAGGGGAGGACCGTCCAGTGGAAGCGCAGGTTCATCTCGGGCACGAGGCGGCGGATGCGCCAGAGCAGCCAGATGGTCAGCCCGCACTGGGCGGCGTACCAGAACGGCTGGAGGTGCGGCTCGAGGTCGACCAGGAACCCGCCGAAGAACATCGCCAGGATCCAGACGAAGAACGGCACAACGCGCGGGCGCCAGGGATCGGCGGCCATCCAAGCGTCGAGCGCTTGGACCTTCGACGCCGGCGGGCTGGACGTATCGGGATCGGTCATACACGGTCGCCCGGAAGGCGCGAAACAGAGAATCGACGGGGCGGAGTGTACCGGGGCACGGCCATGACCCCTTCTTCGGACGACCTGTCGCCCCGCTGGAAGCGCCTGCGCGGGTTCGTGTGGGATCACCCGGCGCAGCTCGACGACGACGCCCTGCTGGCCCGCTGCAAGCGGTCGGCCGACCGCAGCACCGGGCCCGGCGGGACGCGGCACGACACGGTGCGCTCGGCGGTGACGCTCGAAGACCGCGACACGGGCCTGGTGGCCCGGGCGTCGGACCGGCGGGAGGCCGCGCGAAACCTGTCGCTGGCGCTCCGCCGCATGCGGTTCGAGCTGGCCTTGCACGTCCGTTGCGGGTGGGTGGCGCCGAGCGACCGTTGGCGGGCCCGGGTGCGGAACAAGCAACTGGCCATCAACCCGGGCCACGCCGACGCCCCCATACTTCTCGCCGAAGCGCTCGACGCGATCGAGGACCGGGGCGACGTGAAGCCGGCCGCCGAGGCCCTTGGCGTGAGCGCCACGCAGCTCGTGCGGTTCTTGGCAACCGAGCCGCGGGCGCTGGCGGCGGTGAATGAGCGCCGCGCCCAGCAGGGCAAGCGTCCGCTGCGGGCCTAAACGCGCTCGGGTTGGCGGGCGGGCCACGGGTCTTGCGCAGACCGATTGATGGGGGGCTGCGCAACGCCTCCCGGGGCTTATCGGGCTGACTCGGGGGCCTAACCGGTGCATCCCCTACACCTGTGCGCCGGGAGCCGGGCGCGGCTGAAGCCGGTGTTGCGTGTCGCCGAAAACCCTAACGGGGGACCCGCCGCTGACTTACGAGGCCCCATGCTCCGCGTCGATCTCCGCAACGCCAAGCCCGGCATGACCCTGGCGCTGCCCGTGCCGAACCCCAAGGCGCCCAACCAGGTCCTGCTGCGCGTCGGCTACAGCCTGACCGACTCGATCCTCACGAAGCTCGAGGAGCTGGAGACGCGCTGCGTCTGGGTCGACTACCCGGCCTTGGACTACCTGCGCGAGTACATCGACCCGGCCCAGCAGGCCGCCAAGGGCGAGGTGCTGTCCCAGATCACCTCGGTGTTCGCCGAGTGCCAGGAGAGCTCGACCGCCAAGCTCGACTACGACCAGTACACGCAGTCCATTGGCGGTCTGATCGACAACATCCTGGCGAACCCCAAGACCGCCCTGTTCATGAACAACCTCACCGGGGAGCAGGGGGAAGACGACCTGATGCGGCACAGCGCGGCGGTCACGCACCTGTCGCTGCTCATCGGGCTCCGGCTCGAGGGCTACCTGGTCCGCCAGCGGAAGCGCGTGGCGCCCGAGCGCGCCAAAGAGGTCACGAGCCTCGGGGTTGGCGCGATGCTGCACGACCTGGGCTTGTCGCTGTTGCCGCCGGCGGTGCGTAACCACTACCTCGAGACCGGCGACGAGTCCGACCCCAGCTACCGGGAGCACACGGCGCTGGGCTTCCGGACGGTGCGCGGCCAGATCGAGCCTTCGGCGGCGACGATCCTGCTCAACCACCACCAGCGGTACGACGGCACGGGCTTCGCCGGCAAAAACCTCCCGGTGCTGGAGGGCGAGTCGATCCACATCTTCGCGCGGATCGTGGGCGCCGCGGCGCACTTCGAGCGGATGAAGCACCCGCCCGGGCTCGACGAGCGGCCGGCGGTATTCGTGCTGGGCGCGATGCTGTCGGAGCCGACGGTGCAGCAGTTCGACCCGCAGGTGCTGCGGGCGCTGGTGGAGGTGACCCCGCCGTTCCCGCCGGGCACGGTGGTCCGGCTGTCGGACGACCGCTGGGCCGCGACGATCGACCACGACGCGGCCGAGCCCTGCCGGCCCAAGCTGCAGGCGCTGCCGCCGCCCGACCAGATCGACCCCAACGACCCCGAGCTGGGCGAGGTGATCGACCTGCGGCAAGAGCCGGCGACGTTGCGGATCGTCGAGGCCGACGGCCAGCCCGTCGAAGAGTTCCTGTTCGACGGCGAGCGCGTGCCCGGCAACGAAGCCCTCGCCGACGGCTGGGGCGCGACGGTGTAACCGCGTGTGACGGACGCCTTGCTTGCGTCGCGCTCAGCCGCGGCGCCGTGCTACCAAGGCGCCGGCCATCCCGACGCCGGCGAGCGCCGTGGGCTGGGGGATCGTCGCTGGGCTGCTTCCGGGGGCGCCGAAGTTCTGGGCGAGGATGTCGAAGTCGAGCAGGTCGACGGCGCCGTCGCCGTTGAAGTCGCCCCGCGCCGGGCCGAGGCCGGTGACGGCGTTGAAGTGTTGAGCGAGGGCGTCGAAGTCGAGCAGGTCGACGCGGGCGTCGCCGTCGGCGTCGCCGGGCAAGCCGAGCGGGGTCGAATCCGACGTCACCACGACGTCGTCGAGGTAGACGATGGCGTCGCGGTCGCCGTGGAGGAAGATCGCGTCGATGGTGGTAAGCGGGCCGGTGATGACGCCGTCGCCGTCGACCCAGGCCTGCCACTGCGACGGGTCGTCGAGGCGCCACTGGTAGAGCCGCCAT
>JBCCXV010000012.1:0-18457 GCA_039191195.1 Planctomycetota bacterium | reverse complement strand
CTTGGGCCAGGGCGCCGTGGGCATCCGCGAGCTGTTCCGGTCGTCGCTGCGCCTGCGGCCCGACCGCATCATCATCGGCGAGGTCCGCGGCGGCGAGGCCCTGGACATGATCCAGGCCATGACCTCCGGCCACGGCGGGTCGATGGGCACGCTCCACGCCAACAGCACCCTCGACGCCCTCAACCGGCTCGAAACCATGGCGCTGATGAGCGAGGTCGAGCTGCCGCTGAGCGCCCTGCGCAGCCAGATCAGCTCGGCGATCGACTTGGTCGTCCACCTGTCACGGCAGATCGGCGGCCAGCGCGTGGTCACCCAGATCAGCGAGGTCCAGCCCCCCAGCGACGCCGGCCAGTACGTCCTGCGCGACATCTTCCGGCTCGAACCCGACGCCGAGGGCTCCAAGTCGATGAAGCTCCGGCCCACGGGGCTCCCGACGGCCCTGATGGGCCTGCCCCGGCTCAAACACCCCGAACGGCTGCACCCGGTCACGCGCGAAGTCCTGGGCTTGGACCACCCCCCCGAGGCCCAGACGGGCGGGCCGCCCGCGTCGCCGCCCTCGGCCGACGAAGCCAGGGGCGCTGGGGAGACGGGGCAAGTCGGGGAAAACGGGGGCGCCTAGCCGGCCGGCGTAATTACTGGACTTGCCCGCGGTCCTGCCGGTATGCTTTTGTGCGGAGGGAGAGCCCCGCTGCGTGCCGCAAGCCGTGCCGGGATGTTCCGGGACTTCGGCGCCACGGCCGACCTCGACCATGCCAAGACCCTCCCTCGCTACCCTGCGCTCCGTTCTGCGTCGCTTGCACTCCGACACCCGGGGCGCCGCGACCGTCGAGTGGGCGCTGCTGGCCGCGGCCTTCGTCCTGCCTTCGTATCTCGTGATTCGGACTGGACTTGACGTACTAGTAGCGCATTATGAGATGGTGACCGACCTGATCGCGCTGCCGACCCCGTAACCGCCCCCCGTATCGCGGCCGGAACGCCCCCCTGCCGGCCGCCGACTCGCCCGCCTCGACCGAGAGACCCCGCCATGCGAGACCTCGCCTCCCACACGGCCCGTTTTGCCCGCCAGACCCTGTCCCGCCTTCACCGCGACGAGCGCGGCGCCGAGGGCCTAGAGAAGCTCCTGATCCTGGCCGCCGTAGCCCTGCCACTGCTGGGCGTGCTGCTCTACTTTGGTCAAGACATCAAGGAATACTTGAGCGACAGTTGGACTGACGTGAACACCGCAGACGAGAGTGGCGAGGGCGGCGGCACCTTGGGTACCGACCCGGGTCTCGATTAGTCGCGCACGCCCGCGACCACCCCTGGTCCACCGATCCGAACGCATGCATGACCGTTGCCCTGCTCGCCTATGCAGCCGTCTTGGCGGTCTGCCTCGTGGCCGCCGTGTACGACGTCCGCAGCCACCGGGTGCCCAACGCGCTGACCTACCCGGCGATCGTGCTCGGGCTCCTGTTCTGGGCCGTCGTCTCCGGCATGGGATGGTCGACGCCGGCATCGCTTGGACAAACCCCGTGGCAGGTCTGCGCCGTGGCCGTCGCCGTGACGGCCGTGCCCTTCGGCATGCTCGCCGCCAGCGGGTACCTGGGCGGGGGCGACTTCAAGCTGATGACAGCCATCGCGGCGCTGTCGGCCTCCTGGAAGTTAGTACTGGCCACCAGCGTCTACGCCCTGCTGCTGGCGGCGATCGGGGGCCTGCTGATGGCGGCCTGGCAACGCCGGCTGGGCGAGGTGGTCCGACGGCTGCTCGGCGCGGCCTTGTCCGGCCAGAAGCCGCCCGACGCCGAAAAGTCCGCGACGCGCGTGCCCCTGGCCCTGTTTATCGCCCTGGCCGCCGCGGTGGCCGGGGCCGAGCACCTGCTGGGATGGCACAGCCCCTGGGCTTGGGCCGGCCCATAATCGGCAGCGTCCGATCCCCCGGCGCCCCCGCGCCGCGTGATGGCGCCCCCCGCACGTCGCCGATGGAACCCCCAGAAGGGCCCAGAACCCGGCGACGCCGGCGCGCGTCAAACCGGGCCACGCCGCGCCGCCGCGTAGGATGAACCCCCCACCGGCGTGCCACGCAACGCCGCCCCGCCCCGCCTCGGAGCCCCCCCGATCGACGCCTCCGCCGCCAACCCCGCCCCACCCGGACAGGAGATCCGCCCGGGCGAGAAGATCGACCACTTCGTCGTCGACAAGCAGATCGGCGCGGGCGGTTCGTCGCTGGTGTTCCGGGCCAAGGACCCGCTGCTGGGTCGGTACGTCGCGATCAAGCAGGTGATGATCGACGGCGCCGTCGACCCCGAAGCCGCGCGCCACGCCGTGCGTCGCGAGGCCGAGTCGCACAAGAAGGCCGCCGCGGCCGACCCGAACCTGCTGGTCCAGTTCATCGCTTTGCTCGACGACCCGCGCGGGCTGCTGCTGATCACCGAGTACGTGCACGGCTGGTCGCTCGAGCAGCGCCTGCAAGCCCAGACCGGGCCGCTGGGCGTGCGCGACGCCTTGGGGCTGCTCGCCGGCACGGCCAAGGCGCTGTCGGCCATCCACGGCGCCGGGGTGCTGCACCGCGACCTCAAGCCCTCGAACCTGCTGCTGCCCAAGGTCGGCGGGCTCAAGGTGGCCGACTTCGGGCTCGCCGCCGCCATCGCCGAGCAAGACGCCATGGATGTCGGCTCGGTCCGGTACATGGCGCCGGAGCTGTTGCAGGGCGAGACCGGCGACCCGCGGTCCGACCTCTACGCCTTGGGCATGATCGGCTACGAGATGTTCGCCGGCCGGGCGGCCTTCGACCAGGCGTTCCGCTCGGTGCTGCGCGACCGCCAGAACCGCGCCCAGCGCTGGATGAAATGGCACACCAACACCCGCGCCAAGGCCACGCCCCTGCGCGAGCTCAACCCCAACGTGCCCGAGCCCGTCGCCGAGCTCGTCGAACGGCTGATGGAAAAAGAGCCGACCCGGAGACCCGGCACGGCCGACGACGTGCTCGCGGCCATCCGCCGGAGCCTCGCCCAAGACGCCGTCGGCGCGGACGACCCGGCCGGAGCGCCGGGCGACCCGCGGGTCGAAGCCGGCCCGGCCCAGCCGGCCGAAGACACCGCCGCCCTGCCCAAAAAGTCGAAGCTGCCCTGGGTCCTTGGCGGGATCGTCGCCGTCTGGCTGATCGCCGGCGGCGTGTTCTTCGCCGTCATGGACAGCAAGAGCGACCAGGCCGCCGAGGCCCTGCAAACCCAGCGCGAGGCCGAACTCGCCGAAGCCCGCCGCCTGCGCGACGCCGGCCAGTGGGCCGCGTCGCGCGACGCCTTCGCCAACCTGCGCGACCAGCTCACCCCCGGCACCGACGGCCACGCGCTCACCCAGGCCGGCTTCCTGCACGCTTCGGCCTGGGCCGCGTTCGAGGCCGGCGACTACGTCGAGGCCAGCCGCCTGTCCGACGAATACCGCGCCCACCCCCAGGCTCAGACGGACCGCTCGCTCCGGCTGCAGCGCGAGGTGGCGCCCCGGGCCGCGTTCGCGAAGCAGCTTGACGACGTTGAAAAACTCATCGCGCCACCCCCGCCGGCCAAGGGACCCACGCTCGAGTCGCTCGAGTCCGCCGAACAACGCCTCCGCCGGGTGGGCGACAACCGCGACAGCCTGCTGCCGGAGGAACAGACCCGGCTGGCCACGGCCGAGACACGCCTCGCCGACGCCCGCATCGCGCTCACCTCCGGCGGCGTGCTCGCCGAAGCGCGCAGGCTCTGGGACCAGTCACGCCGCGAGCAAGCCATCCGCTATCTCACCGAGCAGGCCAACCGTCGTGACGGTCCGACCCAGGCCGAAGAAGACCTCCTAGCCGAATACCGCAGCACCCAGGCCCTGGAGCTGGCGCTCGGCCGGGCCGAGGTCGCCGAGAGCGACGCCGTCGGCGCCGAGACCCGGGCCGCCCGCATCGCCCGCCTGCAAGAAGCGCTCAGCGCGTGGCAGGCCGTTGTCGCGATCAGCGACAACCCCGCCGCCCACCAAGCGCGGCGCGACGACGTCAGAGCCAAGCTGTTGTTCCTGCTCGCCCTCGACGCCGAAGACGCCGGCAAGATCGATGACGCCATCCGCCTGGTCACCGACTCCAACCGCATCGCGCCCGACCCCGACAAGCAGCGGAAGCTCGGCGAGCTCGCCGTGCTGCGCGACCGCGAGCGCAACTTGGCCGAGGCCCGCAGGCTGGCTGCGCAAGGCCAGTTCGACGAGGCCCGCCGGGCGTTCGAACGGCTCGGGGTCGTATCCGAAGTCCAGCGCGTCGACGCCATGATCGCGCGACGTGACGGCACGGCCGCGTTCGCCGCCGGCGACATCGACGGCGCCTTCGATCTGCTCACCCGCGCCCAGGAGTTGGGCCTGGCCGACGACGACGCCCTGCAGGACACCCTCGCCGCCGTGGTCCAGCAGCGCTCCTTCGAAGCCGTGCTGGCCCAGGTCGATCAGGACATCGTGCAGCGCCGGTTCCGTGAAGCTCGTTTGGCTTTGGAGGAAGCCGAAGACGCCGCCGCGTCCGACGCCCAAACCCGGCGCATCGCCGAGAAGAAGATCGACATCGAATACACCGGCTGGTTCGTGCAGGGGCAAGACGCCGAAGGCCGCCGCGACTGGGACTCGGCCCTCATCGCGTACCGCCGGGCCCAAGAGCAGCGCGACACCGAAGCGGTCCGCGCCAGGATCGCCGGCGTCCAGCGCGAGCAAGTGGGCGCCCAGCCGTGACCGGCCCGGTCGCCCCCGCGGTGATGTCCAGCGAGGACGCGCCCGCAGACAGCGAGCGGGCCCGCGCGCGGTTGCGCCCGGTGCACTGGTTGGCGCTGGCTGTGTTGCTGGCCGCCAACGCCGCCGCGGCGGCTTGGGCGCTAGGCCTCGCCCTGGACCGGCCGGCGCCGACAACCACGCCCGGGGCCTTCGCCGGCTTCGCGGGCGCCTACGACGAGCCGGGCCTGCGCAACCACGTCCGCACCGAGACCTTCCCCGGGGAGCCCGGCGGGGTGCTCGAACGCGACGGGTTCCGGGTGTTCCCAAGCCGAGCCGAAGCCGACGCCGCTTTCGACCGCAAAGTCCGGCAGGTCGCGGGCATGGGCCTCACCCTGCTGGAGAACCCGCCGGCCACCTCGGCGGGCGCCCGGCAAGCCTTGCTGGGGGATTTGGCCCCCGGGCAGCGGCAAGCGGTGGTGCGCGTCGAGCCCGTGGGCGATGATTGGGGTGTCCGACTGACGACCCGGGAGCCCAGCCCGCGGCCCTAACCCGCCGCGGTCGGCAACCCACCCACGCGACCGACCGGAGCCCCGCATGGCCAACGCGAACGATCCTCAATCCGCCGGCGGGGGCAAGCTGCTGATCGGCTCGGTGGTCGCGGCGATCGCCGCCGTGGTGATGGTCAACCTGTACGTCGCCGCCGCGCGCGAGCGGGCCGAGCAGGAGACCATCACGATCTACCGGCTCAAGGCCCCGGTCGACGCGGGGTCGGAGCTCAACCGCGAAGACCTCGAAGAACGCCAGGTCCCCGCCGCCTACGCCGACATCTTCGAGTCCTATGTCGTGAAGAACGAGAAGTCCGGCCTGCAAGGCGTGAACACCTTCGCCGGCAGCCGCTTCGCCCGCGACGTCCCGGGCCGGACTTTCCTCCGGCTGCAACACTTCGAGAGCGGCGTCGACGACCTAGTCGGTCGCACGCCGCCGGCGGGGCGCGAGTGGAAGTCGGTCCGGGTCGACAAGAACGTGATGCCGCCGTCGCTGCGCCCCGGCGACGAGGTCAACCTCCGGATGGTCTTCGGCGGCCAGCCCTACACCGTGATGGAGAAGGTCAAGGTGGTCTCGGTCGGCCGGCTGAACCTGTTCAACCGCGACCAGTGGGACCGCGGCGCCGGCAACGCCAGCACCATCGAGGTCGAAGTCACCCCCCAAGAGGCCCGAGACCTGCTGCTGGTGCAAGGCCGGGCGCCGGGCGGGTTCGAGGTCACGGTGCGCGCCGCCGGCGACACACGGCTTGTCGATATCCCGCAAGGCGGCGTAAACCCGCGCCTGCTCGACCGCGTCCAGTCGGGCTGACACCACCCCGCCCTCGCCCCCGCGCGTAACCCTTTGGCACACGCATGGACCTCTGGCTCTTCGACCACAGCCGCAACACCCGCTCGACCGTCTCGGTCGACGCCGAGGCGATCACCATCGGCCGGGACGAGGCCAACAGCGTCTCGCTGCGCAGCCCGTTTGTCGCCAAGCGGCACGCCAGGATCTACCGCAAGGGCAACCAGATGCTGCTCGAGGCCCTGAGCCGTGCGGGCACGCGCGTGGCCAACCGCGAGGTCCTGCCCGGCGAGCCGGTGCGCATCGACTTCGGCGACGAGGTCCAGCTCGGCCAGTTCTCGATCGCGCTGGTCGGCGAGCAGCGTCGCGGTCGACAAGACGGCTCAGAAGAGCAGGCCCTGCGCGAGGCGCTGCTTGAACTCCAACGCGCACTACACGCCGAACTGCTCGACCGGATGAACCTGCGTGTCACCGGGTCGATCAGCAAGCACGACGCCCGGGTGGTCGAACAGATCGGCCAGCAGCTCGAGGCCGTGCTCGCCCAACGGCTGGCCGAGGCCGACGCCGACCTGGTGGCCCACATCTGCCGGGAGCACATCCGCAGGCTCGTGACGGCCGAGGTTGTCCGGCAGTGCGAGGGGCGTGTCCAGACCGACTACCGCGACCAGACGCTGCTGGTGTCCGACGCCGAGCACGACCAGCGCATGCACGGCCTGGCCACCGAGCTCGTCGACCAGATGCCGCTGCTGCTAGACCCTTCGGCGATTGCCGAAGACCTGGCCGTCGCCGAAGAATCGTTCGAGGACCTCTTCGAGCAGTCCTGGAAGCAGATCGCCCCGGACCTCCGCCGGTACATCGCCAAGCGCACCCTCGGGAAAGACATCCACGACGTGCTGTTCGGCCTAGGCCCGCTGCAGGACCTGCTCGAGATGCCCTCGGTCAGCGAGATCATGGTCATCGGCAAAGACCGGATCTACATCGAAAAGCAGGGCGTGCTGCAGTCGGCGTCGCGCTCGTTCTTCTCCGACGAGGTGCTGCTGTCGGTGATCGAGCGCATCCTGACCCCGGTCGGTCGCCGGGTCGACACGAGCACGCCGCTGGTCGACGCGCGCCTGCCCGACGGCTCGCGGGTGAACGCGGTGATCGCGCCGCTGTCGCTCGTCGGTCCCTGCCTGACGATCCGCAAGTTCGGCTGGGTGCCGTTCACCATGGACGACCTGATCGACCGCGCGTCGATCAGCGAGCCCGCCGCGGCGTTCTTACAGGGCTGCATCGTCGGCCGGCAGAACGTCGTGATCTCCGGGGGCACGGGCTCGGGCAAGACCACGCTGCTCAACGTGCTCGGCGCGTACGCCCGGCCCGGGGAACGCATCATCACCATCGAAGAGTCGGCCGAGCTCCAACTCCCCCAGCCGCACGTCGTGCGACTGGAAGGCCGCCCGGCCAACATCGAGGGCAAGGGCGCCTACACCATCCGCGAGCTCGTCCGCAACGCCCTGCGCATGCGCCCCGACCGCATCATCATCGGCGAAGTCCGGGGACCCGAAGCCATGGACATGCTCCAGGCCATGAACACCGGGCACGACGGCTCACTGTCCACCCTGCACGCCAACAGCCCCGTCGACGCGATGAAGCGGCTCGAAGCCCTCGTGCTCATGGCCGTAGAGATGCCCATCCGCGCCATCCGGGAGCAGGTCGTCTCGGCCGTCGATCTGGTCGTGCAGGTCACCCGGTTGACCGACGGCCGCCGCCGCGTCACCCGCATCTCCGAGGTCACCGCGATCGACCCGGCCGACGGCCAGATCCGGCTGGAAGACATCTTCGTCTTGCGCGACCCCAAGCAGCCGCGCCTACGCCACACCGGATACCTGCCGAGCTTCACCGACGAGATGATCCAGCGCAAGCACTTCGACGTGGACGTGTTCTTGTAGATGGACGAGCCCGCCCCCCTGGCCCTGCTGATCGCCGCAAACCTGCTCGCCGCCGCGGGCCTGTTCGGTGTCGTGTTCGCCGGCTACCGCCCGGCGCTGCGCTTCAAGCAACGGCAAGAGGCCGTCTTCGACCGCGTGCTCCGCAACCAGCTGCTGGTCGACGTCGAGCCGTCCACTGTGTTCTGGGGCCTGGCCGGCGCCATCTCGGTGCTCACGGTGGTGACGGCCCTGCTCACGGGGTCGTGGGTCGTTACCGCCACGGTGTTCGCGGTCGCCTGCCTGGCGCCGACGTTCGAGCTCCGCCGCCGGCAGGTGCAGCGCCGCAAGAAGCTCGAGCGCCAGCTTGTCGACGGGCTCGTGTCGCTCTCGGCGGCCGTGCGGGCCGGCCTGAACCTCACGCAAGCCATGCAGCTGGTCGCCAAGAGCCACGTGCCCCCGATCCGCGACGAGTTCGGCCAGGTGCTCCGCGAATACGAGATGGGCCTCGACCTCAACCAGTCGATGCGCAACGCCTCGGAACGTATCGGCAGCTCCCTCTACCGGCTCACCTTCACCGCGATCGAGATGCACCGGATGCGCGGCGGCGACTCCAGCGAATCGCTCGACCGCATCGCCGACTCGGTGCGCGAGATCCAGCGGATGGAAGGCCGGCTCGACGCCATCACCAGCCAGGGGCGGGCCCAGGCCAACTTCATGGCGATCATGCCCTTCGCGCTGCTGGGCATCCTGGCCCTGATCCTGCCCGAGAACGTGCAGATGCTGTTCCGCGAGCCCGTCGGCCGGGTCATCCTCCTGGTCGCCACGGCGATGATCCTGTTCGCGCAGTGGTGGATCAAGCGCATCATGCGAATCGACCTGTGACCCCCACCCCCCCCGGACATCACGAGGCGCGCCTGCGCGGGGAGCCCCCGTGCTGATCCTGGGCGTGCTCACCTCGATCGCGGTGTTCTTCGGCGTGGCCCTGCCGGTATACGCGCTGTTCCGCAACCCGGCGCCGCCCGAGCCGCCGATCCAGCGCCGCGTCGCGGCGGCCGTGGGCCTGGACAACCCGAACCTGTTCGACCAAACCGCGCTGGCGCCGCTGCTAGGCCCCGTCGATCGCCTGGCCCGTCGGGCGCGGGTCGAGCCGCTGCGCAAGAAGGTGCGAGCCGGGCTCAACGCCTCGGGCAACCCCTCGGGCTACAGCGTGGATCAGTACCTGGCGCTGTGCCTGCTGTCGTCGCTCGTCGGGGCGGTGCTGCTGGCCGTCGTCGGCGAGGCCCTGGTCGGCGGCGTGCTGAGCCTGAGCGTGCCCGTGGGCGCCGTCGTCGGCGGGTACGCGCCGCTGTGGTCGCTCGACAGCGAAGCCCAGGGCCGCCTCCGCCGGATCGCCAAGCAGCTGCCGTATACCTTGGACCTGATTTCGCTGGTCATGCAGGCGGGATCGAGCTTCACCGAAGCCGTGGAGACCCTCGTGCGCGACGACCCCGACGACGACCTCAACCAGGAGCTCAAGCTCATGCTGTCGGAGATCGAGTTCGGCTCGACCCGGGCCCGGGCGATGGAGGGCTTGGCCGAGCGTATCCCGATGGAGGCCCTGCGCAGCGTGATCGGCGCGGTCAACCAGGCCGACCTGCTCGGGGCGCCGTTGTCGCAGACGCTCAAGCAGCAGGCCGACATGCTCCGGGTGCAGCGCGGCGTGCACGCCGAGAAGGTGTCGGCCTCGGCGAGCCTGCGGATCTTGGTGCCGTCGATGCTGATCCTGGCCGCAGTGGTGGTGCTGGTGTTCGCGCCGATCGCCATCGGCTTCATCCGGGGAGACGGATTCTTTGGCTGACGCGTCCCCCCCGCCGCTCGACCCGGGCCCACGGCGAGGCTCGGCGGTCACGCCGCTGCGTGTGCACGTGCTCGCCGGCGCTTCGGCCGGCCGGCGCCTGCGCCTAGACGAGCCGGTGTTGTCGATCGGGCGCGAGGCCGACAACCACCTGGTGATCGACGAGCCGCACGTCAGCCGCCACCACGCCGAGCTGCGCTTCGACCCCCAGCTCGCGCGGTGGACGCTGGTCAACCTCTCGCCCAACGGGACAAAGCTGGGCCGCAAGACCGTGAGCAAGAAGCCCGAGCCGTTGAGCGGCGAAGCCGAGGTGCGCGTCGGCGACGCCGTGCTGTTGCGCGTGACGCCGACGGCCGGCCCGACGGGCGGCCCTCAGCCCGACGATCCCGACCCCGCGCCGGCGCAACCCGGCCGGTCCAAGCGGGCCAAGCTCTGGGTCGGCATCGGTATCTACTTGGCGGCGATGCTCGCGGTCGTGATCGTGCTGGCCCAATTCAAGGGCGACGACGAGCCCCAGGGCCCGGCCGCCGCCGAGCGCTTCACCGACGAGCGGCTGCGCCAACTCGTCGAGCAAGAGCCCGACCCCTACCCCAACCTGGCGCCGAGCGCCTACCAGAGCAACCTCAACGAAGCGACCATCGCCTTCGCCAAGCGCAGCACCAACCCCACACGCCTGTTCCAGGCCTACCGGGCCTACCGCGCGGCCAGGCAGAACAACGGCGGGCGCCTCGACGACCCCGCCGACGAGAGCGACTACCTGATCGTGCTCGACGAAGTCGCCCAGCGTGTGCAGAACCGGTACAACCGCGGCTACCGCTTGCTGACCACCGGGCAATATGCCCGATCCGTAGAGGAGTTCGACCACCTCCTGCGGCTGCTCAACGACCAATCCGATCACCCGCTGGCGGTCAACGTCCGGAAGCTGCGCGGCCGCGCCGCGGCCCAGTTGCGCGACTGATCCTCATGCCGCAGCCGAGCTCAGCCCACCGGCGCGGGCTCGGCCGGCGAGCGCAACGCCGAGGGCCCCACGGCGACCACGGTCAGGTCGTCGACCGTCCGCTGCGCCACAAACTCGCGCAGCGCCTTCGGGGTGAGCGCGTCGACCTCGGCCGAGCGCTCGTCGAGCGGGCGCGGGCGTCCGCGGAGGAACAGGTCGCCGGCGATGGCCTCGGCCCGGGCGCCGGTCGATTCGCCCTGCATCACGAGGCGGGACTTCATGCCGACCACGGCCCGCTCGAACTCGCCGTCGTCAAAACCCTCGGACAACCTTCGGAGTTCGGCGACGAACACGTCCAGCGTCTCCTGGGCCCGGGCGACGGTTGTGCCGGCGTAGCCCATGACCAGCCCGCGGTCGAGCATGGGCAAGTACCGGGCGTGGACCGAGTAGCATAGGCCTCGCTTCTCGCGCACCTCGGTGAACAGCCGGCCCGACATCCCGCCGGACAGAATCGCGACCGCCGCGCGCTGGAGGATCGACTCGTCGTCGGTCTCCCGCACGGCCGGGTAGGCGAGGGCGATGTGGCACTGGGCGCTGTCGGCCTCGACGTGGTGCTCGCCGCCGGGCGCGGGGCCCGTGGGCTCGGCGGGCTTGCCGCCCCCGGTCCAGCCCTCGGTGAGCGACGCCGCGAGGTCCCGGAACGCCGGCCAATCGACGCGCCCGGCGACCGACAAGATCGAACCCTGCGGGCCGCAGCGCTTGGCCCAATACGCGCGGACGCAATCGACCGAGAGGTCTTGCACGTGCTCGCGCACGCCCAGGCTGGGCCGCCCGAGCGGCGCCGGCAAGGCTTTGGCGAACAGCGCGTGCACCGCCTGCTGCTGCGGCTCGTCCTTCAGGCCGTCGATCGCTTGCACGGCGAGGTCGACGGCCGGACCCAGGGCGTCTTGGTCGAGGTTCGGCCGGGTCGCCATCGACAGCACCAGCGGCAGCGCGGCTTCGAGGTTGCGGCCCAACAACGTGGCCGAGAGTTTGAGGTGGTGGGTGCCGGCCGAGGTCGCCCGGTGCACGCCCAACGCGTCGAGGGCTTCCGCGTGCTTGCGTGCGCCCTTGCCGCCGGCGCCCCGGAGCACCATTTCAGACAGGACGGGCGCGACGCCGTCCTGCCCCTCGGGCTGAGCGGCGACGCCCGCGGGCGTGAGCAGCGTCACGGCGACCGACTCGGCGCCGGGCATGGGTTCGCAGACCAAGCGCAGGCCGCTTTCGAGTTGTTCGGTGTGGATCTCGGTCACGGGCTCAGTCTAGGAGACCGCGGCGGGCACGGCGTCGCGCCGCCAGGCGAGCCGGGGCGCCCCGGGCTCCGGCAGCGTCTGGTCGACGGGCGTGCACAAGACCCAGTGCTCGGGCTCGACCTCGTAGAGCCGGGCGCTGGCCCCGCCGTAGTCGGGCACGGGCGGCGGGGACGGGTCGTGGTCGGCCACGGCGAAGCCCGCGGGGAAGTCGTCGGGCGCCACGGCGCCGTCGACCACCGTGGGCAACCGATTGACCCGCTGGCCCAGCACCGGCATCGACTTGAGCAGGCCCCGCGTGTACGGGTGCAACGGGCGGGCGAAGATCGTCTCGACGTTGGCGTACTCGACCACGCGACCCGAGTACATCACGGCGACCACGTCGGCGTTCTCGGCCACCACGCCCAGGTCGTGGGTGATCAGCAGCACGCCCATGCCCTTCTCGCGCTGGATCCGGCGGAGCAGTTCGAGGATCTGGGCCTGGATGGTCACGTCGAGCGCTGTCGTCGGCTCGTCGGCCAGCAATAGGTCGGGCCGGCAGGCGAGCGCCATGGCGATCATCACCCGCTGACGCATCCCGCCCGAGAGCTGGTGCGGGAACTCGCGCAAGCGGGCGGCCGGGTCGGCGATGCCGACGTCGGCCAACGCGGCCTCGGCCGTGGCGATGGCCTGGGCGCGGCCGACCTTCTGGTGCAGGTAGATCGCCTCGAGCAGCTGGTCGCCGATGGTGTACACCGGGTTGAGGCTGGTCATCGGCTCCTGGAAGATCATGGCGACCTGCCCGCCGCGGATCTTGCGCAGGGCTTTGTCGTCGAGCGTGAGCAGGTCGACCGGCTCGGCCTGGTCCGGGCGGCGCCAGAGCAGCCGGCCGCGCTCGTTCTTGGCCGGCGGCGTCGGCACCAAGCGCAGCACCGACAGCGCCGTGACGCTCTTGCCCGAGCCCGACTCGCCCACCACGGCCAGGGTCTGGTTCGGGAAGACCGACATCGACGCCCCGCTCACCGCGTGCAGGCGTTTGCCGCCCGGCGCTGGGAAGCTCACGCCCAGGGAGTCGACCTCGAGCAGCGGGGTGTCGTCGTGGGCAGGCGGGTTCATGCGGTCAGCCTCCGGGCCGGACAGACTTGGGGTCGAGTGCGTCGCGCAGCGCCTCGCCGATGAGGTTGTACGCGAAGACGGTCAGGAAGATCGCGAGGATCGGGAACACGGCGATCCACCAGGCGCCGCTGCCGGCCAAGCCTTCCCGCGCATTCTGGAGCATCTGGCCCCAGCTCGGCTCGTTCACCAGGCCCAAGCCGAGGAAGCTGAGCGTCGCCTCGGTGAGGATCGCCGACGCCACGCCAAAGGACGCGGAGATCAGCAGCGGCGTCACGCCGTTGGGCAGCATGTGCCGCAGCCAGATGCGCCAGAGCCCCGCCCCGCCGGCCCGGGCCGCGTCGACGTACTCGGCCTTGCGGAGCTTGAGGAACTCGGCGCGCACGAACAGCGCATAGCCGATCCAGCCGGTGAGCCCGATCACGGCCATCATCAAGTACAGGTCGCGCCCGTAAACGGCGACGATGGTGATCAGCAGGAAGATCGTGGGGATCGACGCGAAGATCTCGACCAGCCGCATGCCCACCAGGTCGACCCAGCCCGAGAAGTAGCCCATGGCGCCGCCCACGATCACGCCGATGACCACGGCGATGCCCGTGGCGACGAAGCCAATGGCCAAGGCGATCCGGCAGGCGTGGACCATGCGCGAGGCGAGGTCCTGCCCGTCGACGGTGGTGCCCATAACGTGAAGACGGTCCTTCACGCGCGTCGAAGCGAGCGTGTCGATCCTCGCCTCGAGACGCTTCAGACGGCTCCGCTCCCGGGGGTTGGCCTTGGCCCACGCGTCCGCACGCGCCCACGCCCACGCCGTGACTTCCTCGACCGTCACCTCGGCCTCGTCCCTTGACGGCGCGGCGTGGCCGGGCTGCGTAGCGTCCTCGGTCGGCCCGGCGTTGCCGCCGCGAACCAAGACGGCGATGTCGGTCGTGGGGGTCAGGTCGTCGGTGAGTGTCTTGACATCCCGCACCAAGCGCTCGGCCACGTCGGCTTGGGTCGGCCCGTACCCGGGCGCCAGCGTGTCCCGGATCGAGCGGTCGGACAGCGAGTCGTTGGGCGAATATGGGATGGGCGCCCACACAGCCCGAGGCACGGGCTTCTGCTGCTCCAGCGCCGCGTCGACCGCTTCGCGGTATTCGGAGTAGACCGGCGCAAGCGACGGCTCGATCCGCAAGCCGAGCATGGTCGCGGCCCCGAGCACGGCCATCGCCACGGAGGCGACGAGTACGCCCCGATGGCGTCGCAGCATCGAGCCCAAAGCCACCAACGTCAGCAGCACCACGGCACCGCCCACCCAGTACGTCACGACACCGAGCGCGACGCCGTCGCCGCTGGCGCGAGCGGCTTCCAAGGACCGCCGGGCGACGAACCACCACGCCGGGATGACGGTTGCGACGGCCGAAGCCAGGGCCGCGGCAAGCCGCAACGGCCGGCTCGCCGACCCGAACCAGGCCGTCACGCCGAGCGACAGCGCCAGCCAGAGAAGCACGGCGTCGGTGGGCGTCAGCTCGTTCAGCAGCGGGCTGGTCCACGCCCCGCCGGGCTCGCGCCAAAGCAGCGGGTAGCTGCTCGCGATCACGGGCGCGAAGATGGCGAGCGCCGCCACCACGCCAACCCAAGCCAGCCCGACCCGAGCGCCCCAGGACCCCAGCAAACGCATCCCGACTCGGCCGAAGAACGAGCGCGGCGCCGCCCTCCGCCTCACACGCTGCGCACGCCGGTTTCGTAGCGCGGCGGGCTCACTCATAGCTCACCCTCGGGTCGGCCACGGCGTAAAGCAGGTCGCGCAGCAACTCGCTCAAGAGAACCACGGCCGAAACAATCAGCGTGGTGCCCATCAGGAGCTCCCGGTCCTTCGAGAACGCCGCCTCGACGGCCAGGTTGCCCATGCCGTCGATCGAAAAGATGCGTTCGACCACCACCGACCCCACCAGCAGGGCCGGGAGCAAGTTCGACACGATCGTGAGCATCGGCAACAGGCTGTTGCGGACCACGTGGCGCCAGAGCACCTCGTTCGGCGCCACGCCCTTGGCCCGGGCCGTGCGGGCGAAGTCGGCCGAGAGGTTGTCGAGCACGGCGCCGCGCATGATCTTGGTCAGCACGGCGAACCCGCCGTAGGTCAGGCACAACACCGGGCCGACCAGGTGCCACAGGCGGTCGAGCAGCCAGCCCCGCACAAACCCGTCATCCCCGCCCCACCGGGGCAGGAAGGGCATGTCCGCCGCATCTGGAGAACTCAGCCCGGCCGTGGGCAGCCAGGGCAGGTAGTTGTCGCTGGCCAAGTAGCTCACGATGAGGACGCCGGCGCCGATCACCGGGAACGACCACAGCGCCAAGAACAGGACGCTCGAACCGGTATCGAGCCAGCCGCCCTTGCCACGGGCCGCGTACACCCCAAACACGATGGCCACGACATAGATGAGCGGAATCGTGAGCGCGTTGAGCAGCAGCGTCACCGGCAGCGCGTCGCCGATTCGGCCCAGCACCGGCCGACGCTCGAGGTCGGCGCCCAAGTCCGGCCAACCGACACGCACTCGGTCGAAACGCACCCGGTTCAGGCCGGTGAAGTGGAAGTCGATCTCGCCGAGCAAGACCCGGCGTTTGGCCCCGTCGCCTTCGGCCTCGGCGACCTCCTGCCGGCTGCGCTGGGCGTCGTCAGGGTCGGCTCCGATCTCATCGAGCAGATCCCGCGCTACGCCAACAGGCGGGTCCGGGCCTGTCTCGGGGGGTCGCAAGGCTTCGCTCGGGGCGGACAACAGCGCGACCAAGGTCGCGGCGGACCGCTCGGCCGGCTCGCCCCGGTACGTCGATAGCCGCAATGCCTGGAGCAGCAACTGCGTACGGACGGTCTCGCGCTCGGCCAAGCCGGACGCGACGATCACCCGCTCGGCCGCCGCGCGTTGCGCCACGAGCTCCGGGTCGCCTTCTTCGTCCGCCAACATCGCCCGCCGAGCGCGGTCGGCGGACATCTCAAAGCGGACCGGCGAGACCTGGTTGAGCCATCGCATGTACTGCACGGGCTTGGGCAGGTCGGTGCCGTAGCGCGCCTTGAGCAGCTGCTGCTGCCGCCGGGCCTCGTCGCCGGCCGTGCGGTTGCCCTCCACGTCCGCCGACACGCCGCCGAACCCGCCGGGCGAGTACGCCATAACCAAGAATACGACCGCCGTCACGCCGATCAGCGTGGGGATCATCAGCAGCAGGCGTCGGACGATATATCCCAGCATGGGCGGGCTGCGTCGGCGGGCCTGGCTAGTAGCGCTGCTTGGCCTGGGGGACGTACCAACCCTCACGCCCGGTCAGGCCTAGCGGCGAGGGCCGGTCGCCCTCGAAACGCTCGTGCACCATCTGCACCTGCTGCCGGGTGAACAGGAAGGTGTAGGGCTGGTCTTCGTGCAGCAGGCGGTGCGCTTGGCGCCAGAGTGCCATCCGTGCGTCGCGGTCCATCGTCTGACGGGCCTGGTCGATCACCGCGTCGAACTCGGGGTTGGCGTACGCCACGGCGTTGTCGCCCCCGCCGTCGATCGACTCGGAGTGGAAGATCTGCTTGGGGTCGCCTTCGACGGTGGCCGACCACCCCAGCGACACCGCATCGAACTTGCGCTCGTCCAGGTTCTGGATCAGGATGTTCCAGTCGGTGGGGTCGACCTCCATGACGACGCCGGCCCGGCGCATCGACTCGGCGGCGATGTTGGCCATCCGCAGGTAGTTCGGGCTGTTGCTGGGGATCGTGAGCGTGAAGACGAGGCGCCGGCCCGCGGCGTCTTCCAGCACGCCGTCGCCGTCACGGTCTTCGAACCCGGCTTCGGCGAGCAGCGATTTCGCGCGCTCCGGATCGAAGGGCCACGGCTCGATGTCGGGGTCAGCCTGCGGGTTTAGCCTGTGGAACGGGCCGGTGGAGATGGACGCCCGGCCTTTCATGAGTTCGTCCACCAGGCGTTGGCGATCCACGAGCATGGTCATCGCCTGGCGTACCCGGCGGTCGGCGAACACCGTGGGCCGGCCGTTCTCATCCCGCTGGTTCCAGCCGATGTAGCGGTACCCCGTAGTGATGGGTTCGTGCAGGTGCAGCTGCGTGCGCTCGCGAAGCCCCCGGTCTTCGAGCGTCTGCTCGTACTGCTCGGGCTGGGGTGTGAACAGGTCGAGATCGCCGTTGATGAACGTCGACAGCCGGGCGTTCTCGTCGGTGATGATGCGGTACGTGATCTCGTCCAGGGCCGGCGGCACCGACCAATAGTTGGTGTTGCGCACCAGTCGGATGTGCTCGGACGGCGAGGGCGTCCACTCGGCCGGGTCGCCGGCCAGCTTGTAGGGCCCCGATCCGAACAGCAAGCCGGGAAGCTGGTTGAACTCTTCCGGCGTGAACTGGCTGTAGTACCGCTCGGACATTACTTCCAAGAGCGCGGCCACCTCGAAGCTCTGGAAGTAGGGCTCGGCGAAGACAAACTCCACCGTTTGGTCATCGAGCGCCGTCACCGACTCGAGCTTCTCGTAATAGACCCGGGCCCGCGGAGCGTTGACCCGGGGGTCCATCGTCCAGCGGTACGTAAAAGCCACGTCCGTGGCCCGCACCGGCGTGCCGTCGGAAAACTGCGCTTCCGGCCGGAGCTTGAACGTGAAGGTCATCCCGTCGTCGCTCTGGGTCCAAGACTCGGCGAGCACCGGCCGCCACAAGCCGGGGTCGTCCAGGTCGCGCGTGGCGAGCCGCTCAAGCACGTAGCTCTGCAACACGCTGGCGGAGTAGTCGCTCGAAATCAGCGGCGTGAGCTTGCGGACCAGCGACCCTAGCGAACCCACGAACTTATCGCCCTGGGCGAAGTCCGGCGCCGCCCGCTGCTCGCGGAAGTAGTCGAAATAGTCGTTGTCGACCCCAGACGATGGCCAGGCCGCCTCCCCCGCGAGCACGGTGCCGGACCTCAGCCTCGATGCGATCCGCTCCAACGCGACGGCTTGGTCACGCGACGCCTGAGCCGCATCGCGTAGCTGCTCCCAGCCGTGGTCGACGTTGCGGTGCAGCAAGGCGATGGCCACCAGATTGACGGCCAGCAGCACAAGGATTGCGATGTCTTTCAGGCCGAACTTACCGTCCATGTGCTTCGGCTCCGGGGGGCTGCGGGGCAGTTCCGGGGGTCATGGCCGCGAGCCCTTTCGCGACGACCGCCAAGCCTAGCGGCGCGCCGAGCGGGGGTCGAACCGCTCGCGGAGGCCGTCGCCCATGAAGTTCAGGCTGAGCAGGGTCGCACCCAGCAGCACGCAGGGGAACACCGGCAGCCACCAGTTGAAGTTCAGCGAGGGCGAGACCAGGGCCGGCAGCTGTTTGGCGCCGTCGGCCGCGAGCAGGCCCCAACTCGGCAGGGGTTCTTCGACGCCGATGCCCAGGAAG
>JBCCXV010000011.1:0-18979 GCA_039191195.1 Planctomycetota bacterium | reverse complement strand
GGTCGGCGGGGCGATACAGCCCGGCGCCAGCCCTAGCGAGACCGCCAAGGCGGCCAAGAGCAAGGCGGTCGGTCGCGGGTTCTGGCACGGGTTCAGGCGGACACGGGCAGGCATGGCAAGGCTCCGCGGCGAATGGGCTGGGCTACGGCTCGGCGAGGCGACGCCTTCGTCACGCCACCATCGTGCGCTGCGTTCCGTGCACGCGACACGAGCGCAGCTTACCCGTCGGGCTCCGGCGACTGCGTGGGCGCCGTCATCGAAGAGTCGGTCCGTCGTATGGGCCGTAGTGAGACGATCACCAGCAGGCCGCCGACCGCCGAGAACGCCCAGGCTGGCGCATCGCCGAGTCGGGCGTAGAGGGTTTCGGGCGCCTCGTCCGCCAGCGCAACCGCGAACAAGTGCACGCCCGCCAGGCCTTCGGGAGCGGCGTCATCGACCCTCCCATTAGCCCTGATGACCGCCGTGATCCCGGTGTTCACGCACCGGACCATCGGCGTACGCAGCTCGATGCACCGCAACGCCGCCATGCGCAGGTGCTGGGCGGGTTGGCGCGTCCCGGCGAACCAGCCGTCGTTGGTCAGGTTGATCAGGACGTCGGCAGGCGGGGCGTTCTGACCGAGGTCAGAAGAGCGCACGGCCGGGCCTCGGGCGATCCGCCGGTTGATGCGCGGCACCACGTCCTCGAAGCAGATCGGCGTGGCGAGCGTGACCACCTGGCCGTATCCGGTTTCAACCTGGAACCGCACGCCCTGCGCCCCGGGCGTGAGGGTGTAGTCGTGGTCGTACGGGTTGAAGCGGTCGAAGAGGTTCCGCTTGAGCCAGCCCGGCCCGGGGATGTATTCGCCAAAGGGCACGAGGTGGTGCTTGTCGAACCGGCCGGTGTCGAGGCCGGTGTCGGGCCGGACCAGCAGCGCCGAGTTCGCGCGTGGCCCGGCGAAGGGGTCGTCGGGACTTGGAGTCATCGACGAAGAGCCGATGAGGATCGGCTGTCCCAACTCTTGCGCGAGCTGTTCGACGTCTTGCCGTCGGATCACGCGTTGGAGCAAGCCGTAGCGCGTGCGTGGGTCGTCGACGCCTTTGCGCAGCCGGGCCACGGCGTCGTCCACAGCCGCGTCGTTGATCGGAAAGTAGGTGCTGGTCTCGGGCCAGACGATGAGGTCTGCGCTGGGGTTCTCGCGACCCGCCTCGCGGGTGAGTTCGAGAAGCGCCTCCCAGTCGTCGGCCAAGCTCTGGACGGTCGGGGAGTTGCGGTTGCTCTGCGGGATGTTGGTCTGGACCGCCGCGACCATCAGCATGGGCGCCTTGCCACCGGGTTGGCTTTGGGTCGCGAAGTTGCCGTCGACGCCGGCCGCGATCACGACGGCGCTCATACCGACGAGCGACGCAACCATCGCCTTGTGTCCTGCAACCTGGCCACGGCGCCGCACCGCTTGTACCGCGAACGCGCTGACACAGATGGCGATCGCCGTCACGGCGTGCTGTCCGAAGTGCGCCGCGCTCTGGGCGAGGACCGCAGAGCCTGCCTCGGGCCTCGCCGAAACCATCCCGTGCGCGAGGTAGAACCACGGGAAGCCGTTGAACGGGAAGTACGACCGCACGAGGTCGAACATCACCCAGACCGCCGGCAGCGTGAGCGCCGGCGGCCAGGGCTTGCGCCCCACGGCGCGCACCGCCAGCAGCGCCAGCGTCGAGTAGACGCCCAGGTACGCACCGGCGCCCCAGACCCCGGCCGGCGACACCGGCGTGAACCAGCGGCACAGCCCGATCCAAAGCACGAACTCCGTCGCCAGGGCCATCACGCCGAAGCTCCACCACCGCCGGGCCTCGACGCAGGCCAAGATCGTCGGCGCCGCGCACAGCAGGGTTAGCATCACCACACCCGGGAACTCGTAGCCGTCGAGCACGACGAACCGCAACCCCGCGCCCAGTACGAGCAGCCCGAGCGCCGACGGCCACGGCAGGCCGGCCCGTTTCGTCGTGGGCGTCGCCCCGCTCTCGGGCGCTGCGGCCTTGGCTTTCACTTCGGGTTTGGCGGCGGCTTGCCCGGACGTCATCGCCGCATCAGACCAGCGCACGCCCGGCGGGGCAACGCCGGTCGGCGGGCCTGCGTATAACCCCGGCCATGAGCACGGACGAGCCGGCAACCCAACCCGCGATGGCCGGGCAACCTCCCGGCGCGCCTCCTTCGGTGGCCACGGCCGCGCCTCGGGGCGGAGGCCCGGCGTGGTGGGCCTGGGTGCTCGCGCTATGCGCGGTGGGCGCGACCCTTATCGCGGCGGGGTCGTCGTCTTCGCTCTGGGATCGCGACGAGCCACGCAACGCCCGCGCGGCCGTCGAAATGTGGCGCTCCGCCGACTACCTGGTGCCACGCTTCAACGAGCAGCTCCGCCCGGACAAACCGCCGCTCGCCTACTGGCACATGACGGCGTGGCTCGAGGTGTTCGGACCGACCGAGCTCGCCGTGCGCTTGCCCTCGATCCTCGGGATGACCGCGGCGGTCGGGCTCACCGGCTGGATCGGGGCGATGCTCTTCGGCCCGCGCGTCGGCTGGTGGGCGCTCTGGCTCACCGCCTCCAGCCCGCTGGCCCTTTGGCTCGGCTCCGCCGCGACGCCCGACGGCACGATGCTGCCTTGGATCGTGCTCGCGATCGGGACCTTCATCCACCGGGTGCTGCACGGCCCACGCAAGTGGCACTGGGTTGCGCTCGCCGTCGCGCTGGGATTGGGCCAGCTCGCCAAGGGCCCGGTGGCGTTGGCGGTCCCGGCGATGACCATCCTGCTGTCGGCGTTTCTGTTGAAGCGCAGCGGCGCTTGGCGGTTCACCAAGCGCGACGCGCTGTGGCTGGTCGTCGCAGGCGTGGCAGGCTTCGGGATGTTCGCGGCCTGGGGCGTGCCCGCCGCGATCCAAGAGCCCGACCTGCTGCGCGAGGGCATCGGCCGTCACGTCTTGGGGCGCATGACCGAAGCGCAAGAAGGCCACGGCGGCGCCGACTTCCTGCAATACCTCGCGCTGTTGCCGGCGTACATCCCGGTGATCCTGTTCGCGTTCGTCCCGGGTGTGCTGCTGCTTCCGGGCGCCATGGCGGCCCTCCTGCGCAAGACGCTGGCCGACCCGCTCCGCCGAGCCTTGCTCTGGGGCTGGTTGATCCCGACGTTCGTGCTGATGAGCCTGGTGGCGACTAAGCTGCCGCACTACGTGTTCCCGATGTTCCCGGCGCTCGCGATCGCCTCGGCGGCGGCCATGGACGCCTGGCGTCGCAACGAACCGCGGCTGACCCAGAAAGACCTCGACTGGCTGCGCCCGGGCGGGGTGAAGTTCTACGCACCGCTGGCGATCGGCGCGGCTCTGGGTTTGCCCGTCGCCGGCGGCGTGTTGTTCGGCCCGGGGCGTGCGCTGACCTTCGGCCTGCCAGGGCTCGTGGTGATGGCCGCGGCGCTCTCGGCGATCCGGTGGCACCTGCGCTCCCAGCCTCAGCGGGCGCTCTTCTTCGCTTTGGCCGGCGGCGCCGTGGCCGGCGGGCTGGCCCTGCTGCTGGTGATGCCAGCGGTCGAGCAGGCGATCAAACCCTCGCCGCGCGTCGCGCAAGCCATGCAGGACTTGGCCGCAGCGATCGACCCGGACGATCCCTCCGCGGTCCCGCTCGCCACGGCCGGCTTCGACGAACCCTCGCTGGTGTTCTATCTCGATCAGCCCGTCGGACGCCCGCCCGACGTCGGCGCCGACGCGCCGGGCTGGGCCCGGCTGCCCGGGCCGGGGGTGATGGCGATCCGGGCGTCACGCCTGGAGGAGATGGCCGAGCGGGCGCCGGCGTCGTTCGCGCGTTTGCGGGAGGTCGAGCGTTTCGAGACCGTGAACTACGCGTCGCACGGCCGGCGTCAGGCCGTCGTCGTCGTGGAACGGCTGCCCGCGGGCGCCGGCTCGACCGGCCCGTGAAGTCGCAGCTTTGTGATCCGTCGGCGGAGCAGCGCCGCGTGCAGCACCAGCGTGACGACGCCCCCGAGGTAGGCGCCCACCACCACGTCGCTGGGCCAGTGCGAGAGCGTGCCGACCCGCGTGGCCACGAGCGTCAGCCCGCAGACCAGCCACAACAGACCCCATTTGCCGGCGCCAAAGCGCGGGGCCGCGAGCCAGATCGTGGTGATCAGCACGGCCATGTCGGCCGAGTGGCCCGACGGGAAGCTGTGGAAGTCGTGGTGCGGGTGGAACAGCAGGAAGTGACCCGGCCCGTATTCGTGCGCTTCGCTCGGTCGGGCGCGGCCGAGGATGAACTTCAAGCTCTGCACGATCGCGGCCGTGACGCCCGCCGAGATGAGCCCCAGCGCCAGCCAGGCCAGGAACTCGCGCCCGGTTTCCCGTCGCAAGGCCAGCAGGGCGAGTCCGATCGCCAAACCGAGGGGCCCCCACCGCGAGACGGAGCAAAGGTGGGTGATCGCGTTGGCCGACTCGCGCCAGGCTTCGCCGGCGATGATCACGCGCTCGGCCAACCAGGGATCGGCGCCCAGGAAGCCCGCCGCGGTCAGGGCGCATACGGCGACACCGGCGAAGTACACCCGGTCGCGCACCTTAGGGTTCATCAGCGACCGCTTGCACTCGGCGCGGAGCGCGTCGCCGGTCACGCACGGCGCCTCCAGGCGCAGCCCGTGGATGCGCGGCAGCCCCAAGGTCATGCGCGGGTCTCGGGCGAGGCGGGGCGGGCGGGCTTCGGAGCGCCGGGGGCGGTTGGGATTCCCGGGGCGCGGCGGACCGCGTCCTTGCCGAAGCGGGCGGCGATGCCGTCGAGCGTCTTGTCGAGCTCGGCCCGCTTGGCGCGCCGCGGGTCGGGGAACAGCTCGGCCGGGGGCTCGTACTCGGCGAGTGGCGCGGCCGTGACGCCGATCAGGCGCACCGGCTCGAACCCGCGCCCGGCCCAGGCGCGAAACAGCCCGCGGGCGGCGGCGAGCAGGTCGTCGGTCAGGTCGGTCGGGCGGTCGAGCGTCGTCGACCGGGTGATCGTGCGGAAGTCGTCGAACCGGAGCTTGAGGGTGACGCCCTTGGCCAGCCGGCCCTTGCTGCGCAGGCGCCGGCCGACGTCTTCGGCGAGCCGTTGGAGCGCCGCAAGCGCGTCGTCTTGGCTGTTTAGGTTGCGGTCGAAGGTCCGCTCGTGGCCCACCGACTTCTCGGGGCGGGCGGGGTCGACGGGCCTGCTTTCGCGGCCGTGCGCCCGGTGGTGGAGCTTGACGCCCCAGTCGCCGAAGGTGCGCTCGAGGCTGCTCAAGGGGTGCTTCGCCAGGTCGGCGCAGGTGCGGATGCCGATCGTTCGGAGCTTGTCGCGCGCCGCCGGCCCGACCCCGGGGATGCGCGACACGTCGAGCGGGCCCAGCAGGGCCGGCACGTCAACCGCGTCGATCACGCAGAGCCCGTCGGGCTTGTCGAGGTCCGAGGCGACCTTGGCCAGAAACCGGTTCGGCGCCAACCCGACCGACGCGATCAGTCGCGTGGCTTCGCGCACCGCCCGCTTGACCTCGGCCGCGACGGCGCGGGGCTCGCCCAGCAGGCGCTGGCTGCCGGTGAGGTCGAGGAAGGCCTCGTCGACCGACAAGGGCTCGATGACCGGCGAGAAACGCTCCAGGGTTTCAAAGACCTTCGCCGAGGCCGCCCGGATGGTGTCGCGCGACACCGGGGCCAGGATCGCGTTTGGGCACAGCCGCTTGGCCTGGGACATGGGCATGGCCGAGTGGCAGCCGTACTTGCGGGCTTCGTACGACGCGGCGCTCACGACGCCCCGGGGCCCGGCGCCGCCCACCAGCACGGGCTTGCCGCGGAGCGACGGGTCGTCGCGCACGGCGATGGAGGCGAAAAACGCGTCCATGTCGACGTGCAGCACCGCCCGCTCGGCGAGCGTCACCAGCGCGGGGGCCTGCCCGTCGGGGGCGGTCACGGCCCGGTCTCCTTGGCCCCGGTTCCCTTGGCTGCGACCGCCATCGCGGGGTCGGTCAGGCCGAAGCTGGCGAAGGCCCGGATGCGGATGAGGCAGGCGTCGCACGCGCCGCAGGGGCCTTGGTCGGTCGGGTCGTAGCAGGAGTGCGTTTGGCCGTAGTCGACGCCTAGCGCCAGGCCGCGCTCGATGATCTGCGGCTTGGTGAGCTCGATTAGCGGCGCATGGATGCGCACGGGCCGGCCCTCGACGCCGTCGCGTGTCGCCAGCGCCGCCATGGCTTGGAACGCGGCGAGGTACTCCGGCCGGCAATCGGGATAGCCCGAGTAGTCGACGGCGTTCACGCCCAGGTAGATGTCGCGGGCGCCGAGCGCTTCGGCCCAAGCGAGAGCGTACGACAGAAAGAGCGTGTTGCGGGCCGGCACGTAGGTCGAGGGGATGCCTTGGTCGAGCTGGGCCTCGTCGCGGTGCTTGGGCACCTCGGGCGCGGCCTGGCCGTTGACGCCCGCGGTGAGCGCCGAGCCGGCCAGAGCCTGCGGGTCGACGGTCAGCACCCGGTGCTCGGCGGCGCCGAGCGTTTGCGCGACCCGACGCGCGGCGTCGAGCTCTTGCGCGTGGCGCTGCCCGTAGTCGAAGCTCAGTGCGTGGCAGGCGAAGCCGTCGTCGCGCGCGATGGCGAGCACGGTGGCCGAGTCGAGCCCGCCCGACAGCAGAACGACGGCGTTGTCTTGCGCTTCACGCATCGCCGGATCCATCGCCTTCGCGGCTGTCTTGGCGTGCCTCGGGCCCGTTAGCCGCGTCGGGATCGGCCATCGTCACCACGACGCCGGCGAGCATGTCGCCCAGGCGTTGGCGGGTCGGCGTGATGACCGCGAGCAGCACCAGCAGGGGGGCGACGAGGTCGAAGGCCCGCATCGCGTTGCGCAGCGCCAGCCGCCACCGCTGGGGGGGCTGGCCTTGCCAGTCGTCGACGCGCAGGCCCACGATCCACTTGCCGGGCGACCGGGCGGTCGCCGTCTCCACCACGCCGGCGACCAGCACCGAGCCGACGATCACCGCCAGGGCCGGCAGCAGCTCCGCGAGCGAGGTGCGCTCGGAGAAGCCCGGCCAAGCGGCCAAGACCTGGCCCGGCGTCGTTTCGAAGAGCCAACCCGCGATAGCAAAGCCCGGCAGCAGGTCGATCGTGCCGGCCACGGCCCGGCGGGGCAGGTCGGCCAGCTTCCGCCCGGGCGGGGCGTCGAAAGTCCGCAGTTCCGGCTCCCGCTGCCAGTAGATCAGCATCAAGACCAGCGCCACGCCCACGACGCTCAGCAGCAGCACGAAGCCGAACTGGTCCGAGAGCGGCCGGTAGGGCACGGGCTCGATGGGCAGGGCGTCCGACACGGCGCCGGTCTCGAGCGAGACAGCCCAGCCCCGCGCGGGCGGAGCGTCGCTGGCGCTGGGGCCGCGCCGGCGCGGCGAGGCGTCTTCGGCGTCTTCGTCACCCCCGCTGGCCCGAGGCGAGGGGCTGACGGCGAGCACGATCGCTTCGACGCCCTTGCCCGGGCCCAGCGCGACGCGCCAGGTCGCCGGGTCGTACGGGTCGGCCTCGCCCGGCGAGGGGTCGATCTCCGCGAGCGGCTGGACGGCGTCGCCCCGCACCGCAAGCAAGCGCAGCCGCGCCGGCGTTTGGGCCGTGGCGCTCTGCGCAGGGCGGCTTCCGACGAGCACAACGGTGTCGTCGCCGACCTGGGTCGCCGCGAGCAGCCGGCCGGGCGTGTCGAGCACGATCGGCAGGGCGGTCCAGCCTGCGTCTTCGGGCGCTGGCTCTGGCCCACCCTCGGCGGCTGGTTCCTGGGTAATCGGTCGCCAGAGCGTCAGCCGACTTGCCGTGGTCTGTTGCACCAGTCCGGGGCGGTCGACCCCGGCCGGCGCCGGGATCAGCAGCGTCTTGGGCAGGGCCGGCGGGGAGCCGGGTGCGGCCGCGGCGTCGTCCAGCTCGCCCCCGGTCACGCTCCTTGTCGCGCCGGCCACTGCGTCTGGCAACGGCACTTCGCGCCAGGCGCCTTGCGAGAGTGTGAGCAAGTGCGGATCGCGTACGGACCCCGCGGGCGACTCCGCGGGCGGCTGTTCCGGCGGCCTATCCGACTCGGGCTCGCGGGCGGCCTCGCCATCGGCCGGGCCAGGTTCCGCGTCGGTCTCCGGCGTGGCGGGCGGGTCTTCGGGGGACGCCGCATCGGGAGCGGGTTCGTTGGCTTCGGCGTCGGGAGCGGCTGCGCCCACTTCGCCGGTCGCGACGCCGCTTGTTTGGTCCTCCTCCGCCGCTTCGTTGTCGCGCAGCATCTCGTGAGGGAGGTCCAAGGCCAGCCCGAGCAGCCGTGCGTCGAGATCGAGCTTGCGTTCGGTCTCGACGGGCGGGTCGAGCCAGGCCGGCCCCGAGGCCAGCGCCCAAGGTCGGCCGTTGGAAGCGGTCCAAGACAGCGCGGTGAGGGCCGAGGGGAACGGCGCCAGCGCTCGCGCTTGGCCTTGGGGCATGCCCGGGCGGACGCGCAGCGCGGCGTCGGCGGGGATGGCCCAAACCTGGCCGCTGTGCATGAGCACGAAGACCTCGCCGTCGCCGACCGCCAGCGCTCGGGCGGGCCCTTCCAGGGCGACGCGGGGGATCGCCCGCCAGCCCGGCACGTCGTCCGAGGCGATGGCGCCGAGGCGTCGTCGCCAGTTTTCGGCCGCGCTGCCGGTCCCTGTGATTGTGGGGCCGGTCAGGGGGGACTTGAGGACCGTGGTGACGATGCCCGCTTCGGAAGGCCCGGAGATCGCGAGGTAGTACCCCTGGGGGCCGGCGCCGGCCGGCACTTCGCCCGCCGTGGCCGGGGCCGCGACAACGGCGCACCACACCGCCAGGGCCAGGCCGACAAGCCCGCCCCGGTCGACAGAGACCGGCATGCCCCGACCGCGGATCACGGCGCGAGTCTAGCGGTGCCGCCGCCCGCACTCGCGCATGCGCGGGACCGTTAGCATCCCCCGCGTGCTCAAGCACCGGCTGATCTTCGGCGGGCTCATGATCCCGCTTCTCTTGGCCTTGCTCTGGCTCGATCAGCGGGCCGAGGCCTGGGGCGCTGCGCCCGGCCTGGTGTTGACGGCGGGCTTCGGCGCCGTGGGCGTGCTGGCCGCGTGGGAGCTCGCCGGCATGCTCCGGGCCAAGGGCGTCGTCACCCGGGGGCCGACGCTCGCCGTCGTCGCCTTGCTCGGCCTGGTCTGCATGCAGCTCCTGGGGCTGGGGACGCTGCCCGAAGCCGAGCGGCTCCCCCTGCTGTCGACCGCGGCGGCGGCGGCGCTGCTGGGCCCGTTGCTCTGGCACGCCCGCAACCGCGAGCCGGAGGGCGCGCTCATCGCCGGCGCCATCGCGGTGTTCACGCTCGTCTACTTGGGCGTCCTGCCGGGCTTCTGGCTGCTGGTGCGCCACGACCATTCGGCCTGGGCCGTGGCCGGCGCCGTGCTGGTGATCAAGTCGTGCGACATCGGCGCCTACTTCACCGGGCGTTTCGCCGGGCGCCGCAAGCTCATCCCCTGGCTGAGCCCGGGCAAGACTTGGGAAGGTTTGCTGGGCGGGATGCTGACCGCGGCGGGCCTGGCCGTGGGCCTCACGGCCTGGGGCAACGCCGCCGAGGCGTTCGGGCGCCCCGGCGCCGACGGCGCCACGGCTTCGCTCTCGCTGGGATACGCCGCCTTCTGCGGGGCTCTCTTGGCCCTGGTGGGACAGTTCGGCGACCTGGTCGCCAGCCTGCTCAAGCGCGACGCGGGCGTGAAAGACTCCGGCTCGGGCGTCCCCGGCTTCGGCGGGGTGCTCGACGTCGCCGACTCGGTGATCGTGGCCGGGCCGGCCGTGTACTGGCTGCTCTGGTTCGGCGCCCGGTCGGCCGGGGCCTGATCGGGGCTTCCCACCAGCTCCGGAGAGACGTTTGCGGTCGCGGCGCATGCGCATGGCGTTGCCGGCCGCGGCCCGCAGGGGTAGTGTGACGTGGCTGTCCGAGCCGATGAGAGACATCGGCCTGTTTTCCCTTTGCGCCGTGGCCCCGCTTTGTTGGTGGCCGGCCGGCGCCGCTCCGATCCCCGCTGGAGGCCTGCACCATCGCCCGAGGACGTTTCCGTGCCAAGCCCAAGGACACCGGCAAGAAGCTGCGTGTCAACGGGCAGATCCGGCTTTCGCCGGTCCGCCTGATCGACGAGAACAACGAGCAAGTCGGGGTGATCGAGACCGACGAAGCCCTCGCCAAAGCCCGCGACGCCGGGCTGGACTTGGTCGAGGTCTCGCCCAATTCACGCCCCGCCGTTTGCCGGATCATGGATTACGGCAAGTGGAAGTACGACCAGCAGAAGAAAGAGTCCAAGGCCAAGAGCAACGCCAAGAAGAGCGAGCTCAAGGGCATGCGGTTGCGGCCCAAGATCGACTCGCACGACCTGGCCCTCAAGCTCAAGAAGGCCCGCGAGTTCCTCGAAGACGGCGACAAGGTCCAGTTCGTCATGCTGTTCCGCGGGCGTGAGATGGCCCACCGCGACCTGGGGCGCAAGACGATGCTCGACGTCGTGGAAACGCTCTCCGACGTCGGCAAGCTCGAGCAGCCCCCCCAGATGGCGGGTCGGCGGATGACGATGCTGCTGGCGCCCGATCGCTCCGGCAAAGCGAAGAAGGACGCGTCGGCCAAGGCCGCGCCCGCCGCGGCGTCCAAGCCGGCCAAGCCGTCCCCGTCTGCGCCCGCCCCGGCCGCCCAACCGCCGGCCGAGCCCGAGCCTCAGCTCAAGCCGGGCGAGGCCGCCCGCGCCGCGATGCGCCAGCAGAAGCACGCCGAGGAAGCCGAGAAGGCCGCGCCCGCGGCCGAGTCGACCCCGGAGCAGCCCGCCAGCGCTGGCTGACGCCGCCGCCGTCGCGCCCAGCCCCTACGCCGCTTGCAGCTTCCGCCCTTTGGTGTCGCGCACCGGCTCCTCGAGCGGGACGGGGCACGCGTCGCGCAGCCCGCACGTCGCGCACGGGTCGCCTTCCCACAGCCGGTTGAACCGCTCGAGCACCGCGTCGATCAGCTCGGGCGATTCGGTCCATATGCCGAACTCGAAGTTGCGGCGGGTCTCCCCGCGGGCCCCCAAGCCGGCGCCGGTGAGGTTGGCCGAACCGAGATAGAGGTGGCGCGCGTCGATGACCACGGCCTTGGCGTGCAGCCGTGGGCATCGTCGGACCGCCAGGTTCGCCCCCGGGCCCTTGCGCAACGCTTCTCGGGCGGGGCCGCTGGGGATGTCGCCGTGGAGGATCCGCACCTCGACGCCGCGCTGGGACATCCGGCCCAACCGGTCGATGATGCTCGGGGCTCGCCGGCGCCGGTCGTGCGGCGGGGCGGGGTCGGGCGTCAGCACGGCCTTGAGGTTCGCCGAGAGGATGTCGACGCTCACCTTCGCCTTGAGCACCCCGTCGCGGATGACCCGGCGGTACAGCTCGACGTCGGCCAAGAACTCCACCTCGCCCCGCGGGGCGCGGCCCATGAGCGTCGGCAGCGAAAACGCCTCATCCATGCCCACCAACATCGGCCGAGCCGCTCCCGGGAGCTTGCAATTCGCCCGCGTAAGCGGCCCCGGGCTAGTCCAGCACGCGCGTCGCCCGTTGCCGGAGCATGTGGTCGGCCAGCACTAGGGCGACCATGGCCTCGCCCATCGGGACCCATCGCGGCAGCAGGCAGGGGTCGTGCCGGCCCTTGGTGCGTATGGTCGTGGGCTCGCCGGCGTCGGTCACGGTGGGCTGGTCGCGGTCGAGGCTGCTGGTGGGCTTGATCGCCGAACGGACCACGATGGGCAGGCCCGAGCTGATCCCGCCGAGCATCCCGCCGTGGCGGTTGGTCTCGGTGGTTACGCCCTCGGAAGCGCCCCCACCCGGAACGAACACGTCGTTGTTCTCGCTGCCGCGGAGCTTGGCGCAGCCGAAGCCGTTGCCGTACTCGACCCCCAGGCACGCGGGCAGGCTGAACAGGGCCTTGCCGAGGTCGGCCTTGAGCTTGTCGAACACCGGCTCGCCCCAGCCGGCCGGGACGCCGGTCGCGACCACTTCGCCCACCCCGCCGATGGAGTCTTGCTGTTTGCGCACCTCTTTGATTAGGTCTTCCATCTGTGTTGCGGCCGTGGGGTCGGGGCAACGCACGGGGTTGCCCTCGACCTGGTCGAGCGTCACGGCCGCGGGGTCGGGGATGTCGGCCGTGATGTCGCCGATCTGGCGGACGTAGCCGACCACCTCGATGCCGTGCAGCGTGCGGAGCAGCTTCTTTGCGATGGCCGCGGCGGCGACGCGCACGCTGGTTTCGCGGGCCGAGCTGCGCCCCCCGCCCCGGTAGTCGCGGATGCCGAACTTGGCGTCGAAGGTGTAGTCGGCGTGGCCCGGGCGGTACTTGTGGGCGATGTCGCCGTAGTCCTGCGACCGCTGGTCTTGGTTGCGGATCAGCACGGCGATGGGCGTGCCGGTCGTTTGGCCCTCGAACACGCCCGAGAGGATCTCCGGGGCGTCGTCTTCCTTCCGCGGCGTCGTGATGCGCGACTGGCCGGGCTTCCGGCGTTGCAGGTCGGGGATCAGGTCGTCGACCGACAGCGGCAGGCCCGGCGGGCAGCCGTCGACGATGCAGACGTTGCCCGGGCCGTGCGATTCGCCGGCGGTGGTCACGCGAAACAGGGTCCCGAAGGTCGATCCGGCCATAGACCGGCCAGCGTAGCCCGGCGGGGGGGTTCGCGCCAGGCCGGGCGTCGCGCCCAGCGACGCGAACGAACCCGTGGCCTATTCTGGGCGTCCTAAGGCGGGCCGCCGAACCGGCCGGGACACCGGCGTCCGCCCCGAGGGAGCCTTGCCATGACCGTGCCGATGGAACTGGCCCGGATCTTGATCCGCGAAACCGACGACATGCACGTGGTCGAGCTGCGCGAGTCCGGCGTCGACCCCGCCGAGGCCCGGGTGTTCCCGATCGTGATCGGGATGCACGAGGCCGCCGCCATCGAACGCCGGCTGATGGGCCAGGTCCCGCCGCGCCCGCAAACCCACGAGCTGCTCGACAGCGTGATCGGCGAGCTGGGCTACCGGCTAGACCGCATCGAGATCTCCGATCTCCAGGCCCACACGTTCTTCGCGAAGCTGGTGCTGACCAACGGCGAGCCGGGCCGGACGCGCGAGGTCGACAGCCGTCCGAGCGACGCCATCGCCCTGGGCGTGGCGACCGAGGCCCCGATTTTCGTGGCCGAGCACGTGCTGGATGAGGTCTGCGGCGCCGATTCGGCGGGGTGAAGCGGCAGACGCTCTTGGCTCTAGTTCATTCGGAGCGTCATCCCAGTTACATACTCGCCGTCTCTCACAAGTTGCAGTGTGTGAGATCCCATGAGCTCATCCCAAGACTGTCTGCTTGACATCGTTTCTTGGATCTGATCATCCGCCGCGTAAGCCTGTAAGAGTTTATCGTACAATGGTTTATCGTGAGCGTGTTGCAGAAAGGCCCGGACTTCCTCGTCGGTGAGGATGCGAGTCTGGTCCTCTGTGCCGGGGCGTAACTTGAAAAAGGCGTCCTCTTCATGCTTGCGAGCCCAAGGATTGGGCTCTTTATCACGTTTTCGTTTCCGCATGGCTATACCAGCCTAGTTCGGGGGAGTCTGGCTGTGCGTGCGGCGACCAGCGAGGAGTTTGGCAGGTCCCTCATAGTCTGCTTGCCTGCTGCCGCACGCCGAAGTTGGTGGGGCAACTCATGCGCGTCATCGCCTCGAACTTGAGGGTTTCTCCACCGGTTTCACTCGCGTTGACAGGGGTCTGGGCCTCGGTATACTGCCCGGCTCGCCGCAGCGGGCTCACCCCCGTTTTTGCGCCGAGACGGGCCTCCCCCACGGGTCGCCTGGCCTGCACACCGAACCGATAGCCCGCAAGAAGAGACGAACCGCGATGACCGGCGGCAAGATCCGAATCCGCATGGAAGCCTACGACCACCAGGCGCTCGACGCCTCGGCGCGGGAGATTGTCGACCACGCCAAGCGCACCCACGCCAAGGTCTCGGGCCCCGTGCCCCTGCCGACCCGCATCGAGCGGTACACCGTGCTCCGCGGCCCGCACATCGACAAGAAGTCGCGCGAACAGTTCGAGATCCGCACCCACAAGCGGATCATCGACATCTCCGAACCCAACGCCCGCACCGTCGAGGCGCTCAACCGGCTGGTCGTTCCCGCCGGCGTATTCGTCAAGATCAAGGCGTGACGCGGCCGGAAGCCCCGCAGGGGCTTCCTGGAAAGCAGGCCTCGTCGAGGCCTGTACCGCTCCGCCCCAAGCTTCCCCCCGGACCCCGCTGGACCCTTTCGCCATGGCCGCCATCCTCGGACGCAAAGTTGGTATGACGCGTCTGTTCACCGACGAGGGCAAGAACATCCCCGTCACGGTGATCCAGGCCGGCCCCTGTCAGGTGAGCCAGGTCAAGACCGGCGAGAGCGACGGCTACGCCGCGGTCCAGATCGCCTACGAAGACGTGCCGGGCCGCAACGCGACCCAGCCGGTCATGGGCCACGACGCCAAGGCCGGCCTGACCCCCAAGCGGGTCCACCGCGAGGTGCGGGTTTCCGAAGAGCGGGCCGCCGAGTTCACCCCGGGTCAAGAGCTGACCGTGGCCGATTGGGCCGAGGTCAAGTTCGTCGACATCGTGGGCGTGAGCAAGGGCAAGGGCACCCAGGGCCCCATGAAGCGGCACGGCTTCGCGGGTCAAGAGGCCAGCCACGGCGTCGAGCGGAAGCACCGCTCGCCCGGTTCGGTTGGCGGCCGGTCGGCCTACCTCGGTGGCGGCCGTCCGAAGAAGGGGATTCGTATGGCCGGGCGGATGGGCGCCGAGCGCGTCACCCTCCGGAGTGTGCAAGTCGTGGGCGTCGATACGGATCGGGGTTTGCTCCTGCTCAAGGGGCCGGTCCCGGGCGCTCGCAGTTCCTTGGTCCTCGTACGGGAGGCAGTCCGGCTGTATAAGCGCAAGGCCGCGTTGGCCCAGGCGTCGTAAGTCGGTCCCGGGCACGCCCCGGCCGAAACTGCTTCGTCGCCACAAGTCAGCCGCACCGAGTCGTGGGGTTCCATCGGAGCCCCGTCCCGCCTCCCGTCGCCGGAAGCCTCCGGCCGTCACGGGCCGGGCCGACCCCACGGCGACCCCCGCGTACGCCCCTCAGCCGGGCCCGTAGGTACCCCGATGATCACGATTCCCGTCTACAACGAGAAGGGCGACGAAACCCGCCAAGTCGAGATCGACGAACAGTCGCTCGGCGGCGAGGTCCGCCCGGCCCTGCTCAAGCAGGCCTACGTCCGCACCCACGCCAACCGCCGGCGGGCCAACCACCCGACCAAGTCCCGCGGCATGGTCGAGGGCTCGACCCGCAAGCTCTACAAGCAAAAGGGCACCGGCAACGCCCGGCGCGGCGACCGCAAGGCCAACATCCTCCGCGGCGGCGGCCACGGCAAGGCCAAGGTCTCCCACTCCTGGCGGCAAGACATGCCCCAGAAGATGCGCCGCCTGGCCAACCGCAACGCCCTGCTGGCCAAGGCCGTCGACGGCGAGATCAAGCTCGTCGAACCCTCCGCCCTGAATCACGACGCCCCGTCCACCAAGCGGTTCGCCTCGCTTCTCGAGGCCCTGAAGATCAACCGCACCTGCCTCGTCGCCTTGCCCGATGTCCGCAAGCCCGCCGCCCACTCGGCCCGCAACCTGGCCGACGTCCGGGTGACGCCGGTGAACCGCCTGGGCGTGTTCGAGGTGCTCAACCACCGCTTCTTGCTCGCCGACGCCGACGCCTTCAAGGACGCGGTCGAGCGGCCGTCGGCGCCCGCCGCCGATGTCGGCCCGCAAGACGTCGCCAAGGAAGCGAAGGCCGCCGAGGCCACCGCCGAAGGGGAGGTCGCCTGATGGACGCCACCTACATCATCAAGCGCCCGCTGATCACCGAGAAGTCGACCTGGGAGGCCACGCGCGTAGTCGCCAAGGGCAAGCACGCCGGCGACCCGGTCAACCGTTACCACTTCGAAGTGGCGATGGCCGCCGACAAGAACCAGATCCGCCGGGCCGTGCAAGAGCTCTACGGCGTGCGGGTCGCCAACGTCGCCACCCAGATCCGCAAGGGCAAGTACCGCCGAACCCGCTTCGGCCCCGCCAAGACGTCGGACTGGAAGAAGGCCGTCGTCCAGGTCCACCCCGAAGACAGGATCGAGCTGTTCTAAGCCCCGGGGGTTGAATCCCCAGGGACGAACGCCAGGAACCCAGCCATGGCAATCCGCGTTTACAAGAGAACCTCGCCCGGGCGTCGCAACGCGTCGGTGAACCTCAACTCCGAGGTCACCAAGCAGACCCCCGAGAAGACCCTGCTCGTCAAGGGCGGCAAGTCCGGCGGGCGCAACCACCACGGCAAGATCACCGTGCAGTCGCGCGGCGGTGGCGCCAAGCGGCGCTTCCGCAAGATCGACTTCTCCCGCAAGAAGGACGGCGTGCCGGCCACGGTCGTCGGCATCGAGTACGACCCCAACCGGTCGGCCCACTTGGCCCTGCTCCAGTACGAAGACGGCGAGAAGCGCTACATCCTCGCCCCCAAGGGCCTGACCGACGGCATGACCGTCGCCAACTCGGCCGAACGGCTCGAGCCCAACGTCGGCAACTGCATGCCCCTGGCCCACATCCCCTCGGGGCTGAATGTGTGCTGCGTCGAGCTCCGCCCGGGCCGCGGCGCCCAGATGTGCCGGTCGGCCGGCGGCTACGCCCGGCTGACCAACAAAGAAGGCCAGTGGGCCACGCTCGTGCTGCCTTCCGGTGAAATCCGCCAGGTGCAGCTGACCTGCCGGGCCACGATCGGCCAGATCGGCAACAGCGACCACAACCGCGTCCGCCTGGGCAAGGCCGGCCGGGCCCGCCACCTCGGGCGACGTCCCCACACCCGCGGCATGGCCAAGAACCACCACGACCACCCGATGGGCGGCGGCGACGGCGGCTCCAAGTCCAACCGCGACCCGGCGTCGAAGACCGGCGTGCTGGCCAAGGGCGGCCGGACCCGCGCCCGCGGCAAGGCCTCCAACAAGCGCATCCTCCGCCGACGCGTCAGCAAGCGCTACGGCCAGCTCAAGCTCAAGTAACCCCCGGACGCAGACCCCCGGACAGCCACCCCGGAACGCACCATGCCCCGTTCTCTCAAAAAAGGCCCCTACGTCGACTTCAAGCTCTACCGCAAGGTCGAGAAGTTGAACCAGATGGACCGGCACGAGCCCGTGAAGACCTGGGCCCGCGCCTGCACCATCGTGCCCGAGTTCGTCGGACACACCTTCATGGTGCACAACGGCAAGCTCTTCAACAACGTCTTTGTGACCGAGGACATGGTCGGCCACAAGCTCGGCGAGTTCAGCCCGACCCGCAGCTTCCGCTCGCACACCACCGGCACCAAGGCCCAGCGGGCCGCCGGCCGCGCTTAAACCTCTTGGATTTGGATCGCACCGCGATGGCTTACACCAACGTTCACCGCATGGCCCGGATCAGCCCGCTGAAGGTTCGGCAGGTCTGCAACCTCATCCGGGGTCGCACCGCCGCCGAGGCCCGGACGATCTTGGCCATGAACAAGAAACGCGGCGCCGCGTTCGTGGCGACGGCCCTGGACGCCGCGATCGCCAACGCCGACCAGCAGGAGGCGGACGTCCGCAGCCTCCGCGTGACCGACGCCCGGGTCGACTCGGGCCCCACCATCAAGCGGTTCCAGCCCAAGGACCGCGGCCGGGCCCACCCGATCCTCAAGCGCACCAGCCACATCACCGTCAGCGTGGACGTTCCCGTCGACGCAGACGCCTAAGCCCCGGAACCCCGGCTCCTCCGAAGCACTCCCCCGAGCAGAAGAAGCACTATGGGACAGAAAGTTCATCCATTCGGGTTCCGCGTGGGCATCACCGAGGCGCACAAGTCTCGCTGGTACGCCCCGACCAAGGCGCTCTACGGCGAGCTGCTGGTCGAGGACCACAAGATCCGCGCGTTCCTCGACAAGAAGCTCAACCGCACCCCGCCTTTTGCGGCCGTGAGCGACCTGCACATCGAGCGCACCCGCGAGGAGCTCAAGATCATCGTCCGCACGGCCCGGCCGGGCATCGTGATCGGCCCCCGGGGCGACACGATCAACCACCTGACCGAAGACCTCCAGCGGCTCACCGGCCGGAACGTCTCGATCAGCTGCGTCGAGGTGAACTCGCCCGACGCCGAGAGCCAGCTCGTGGCCGAGTCGATCGCCGAGCAGCTCGCCAAGCGGGCCAGCTTCCGCCGCGTGATGAAGATGAAGGCCGAGGCCGCGATGAACGCCGGCGCCAAGGGCGTCAAGATCCAACTGTCCGGCCGTTTGGGCGGGCACGAGATGAGCCGGTCGGAAGACATCCGCCTCGGCGCCATCCCGCTGCAGACCCTGCAGGCCAACGTGGACTACGGCTTCGCCGAGTCGCGCACGACCTACGGCATCCTCGGCGTGAAGGTCTGGATCTTCAAGGGCCTCTACGAGGCGGACCAGGAACAGGAATACGAGTCGCGCGCCGCCGGCGCCAAGGCCCGCTCGCGCGGCCGCCGCTAAGCGACACGAACTCGGAGCACCCCCATGCCTTTGATGCCCAAACGCGTCAAGTTCCGCAAGCAGCAGCGCGGCAAGATCCGCGGCAACGCTTCGCGCGGCAACACCGTCGCCTACGGCGACTACGGCCTGCAGGTCCTGGACCGCGGCCTGATCACGGCCCGCCAGATCGAGGCCGGCCGCATCGCCGCGCGTCAGTACGTGTCGCGCGAAGGCAAGCTGTTCGTCCGGATCTTCCCCGACAAGCCCATGAGCAAGAAGCCGCTCGAAACGCGTATGGGCAAGGGCAAGGCCGAGCCCGAGTACTGGGGCGCCCGCGTCAAGCCCGGCACGATTATTTACGAGATCACCGGCGTGCCCAAGGAGTTGGCCAAGCGGGCCTTCCTCCGCGTGGCCTACAAGATGCCGATGCGCTGCCGTTTCGTGGAGCGCCAGCACCACTAGGCCCAACGATGGAGCCCGTCCGCTTGCCCGGCGTTGCC
>JBCCXV010000010.1:0-19484 GCA_039191195.1 Planctomycetota bacterium | reverse complement strand
CGTCGCCCAAGATCGGGGCGCCGGCGTCGGCGAGCATCGCCCGGATCTGGTGCAAGAAGCCCGTGTGCAAGTCGACCTGCAACAAACCGTGGGTCTCGGTGCGCTTGAGCCATCGCCAAGCCAGTGAACATCGGCGGGCGCCCTCGGTGTTCGACTCGACCACCGAAACGAACGCGGGGTTCGAACGCACGACCTTGAGCCACCGCACGAGCTGCCCGCCCTCGGCGGCGAACACGCTGTGCAGCCGATCGCCTCGCCCACCGGGCCGCACCACCGCGTGGTAGCGCTTGAGGACACCGTCGTCATTCTTCCCGGCCGAAACCGCTTCGCGCAGCCTCGCCCACGCGTCTTGCGTGAGCGCGAAGGCCACGCAGCCGGACACTTCCAAGTCGAGCCGATGCACCACGCCGCTGCGCAGGCCGCCTTCCCCCACGCCAAAGACCTGCGGATAGATCTCGACGACGTCGTTGAGCAGCGTCGTGTCGTCGTGCGGCTGGAGAGGGTGCACGGCGACGCCGGCCCGCTTTTCCATGATGACCGCGTCCGCGGCCTGGGCCAGCACATTGGAGCCAACGCCGCCGGGTTTGGGCCGGAGCTGGCGATCTGCGTAGCCCCAACGCACCGCCACCTGATCCTTCGGGCTTATCACAAGGCCCTTGGCGCGCGCGTCGACTCGGACGCCGTTGAGGTCCACCGCGCCGCGCTCGAGCATGCGCCGGGCCTCACCGACCGACACGTCCATGGACTTGGCGACGACCCGGTCGAGCCGATCTGCCGCCGTAGGCGCGATGTCCACCACGCGGCCCTCGTCGTCTGCGAAGGGCTCAGCGGGCTCCTCCCGGCTGTGCTCCGGCGGTTCCGATAACGCCATGCCACGCATCATCGCACGCCCGCGGGGCCACGCCAGCCCCCAGCCCCTAGGACGAAGCGGACTGACCCCACGAACCGGCCGATGAAGGAGGTGCGCCCCGGTTGCGCCGCGTCCGCCTCCACAGCCCCTCCGCGCCCGATGCCCAAGCACTGGACCCGACAACCCTGGACCCGCGCCGCGGTGATCAGCGCCGCGCTGTGCCTGGCCGCCGTCGCCGCGTTCTTGGACGCCTGGGCCGACCTGTTCTCGATCGTCAAGGCCGACGAAGAAGCCAGCCAAGCCTGGCTGGCGGCGCCGGTCGCCGCGTGGATCCTCTGGTCGCGCCGCAAGGGCTTTGCCCGGTTCCGACCGCGGGTCACGTGGGTGGGCCCGTGCATGATCGCCGTGGGTTCGGCCGCCACCGCCGCGGGCTACCAATACGCCATCCAGACGCTCTGGCACGGCGGCGCCGTGCTCGCCTTGGCCGGCGCACTGGTCACGCCGCTGGGCCTGCGGTTCATCCAGCTCGCCTGGCCGTCGCTGGTGGCGCTGGTGTTCCTGATCCCGCCCCCGGGTCGCTTGCGGCTGTCGATCGCGATCCCACTGCAAGAGCGCACCGCCGCGGCGACGCACACGCTCCTGTCCGGGCTCGGCGTCGACATCGAGCGCACCGGATCGGTGCTGGTTTACGCCGGCGAGCAGATCGCCGTGGCCGAAGCCTGCAACGGGATGCGCATGGTCTTCGCGCTGGTCGCGGTGGGCTACGCCTTCGCGTTCGCGCACCCCTGGCGGCCCTGGCTGCGCATCGCCGTGCTGCTGTCGACGCCGTTCCTGGCCATCGCCGCCAACGTGGCCCGGCTGATCCCGACGGTGCTGGCCTACGGCATGTACCCCGAGAGCGTCGCCAAGCCGTTCCACGACCTGGCGGGCTGGGCGATGCTGGCGGCGGTGTTTGTGGCGCTCACGGGCGTCGTCGCCGCGCTCGAGTGGGCCGGCCTGCCGGTGCGTTCGATACCGGCCGGCGCCGTCGCCGACGCGCGGGCCACGCCACCAGCCCGCATGAAGGGGGCGCGGCATGCCTAAACCATGCGCGAAGCTCCCGGTCTGGTCGGTCTACGCCGCCGCGGCCGTCATGCTCGGCGTCGCGGGCTGGTCCCAGACCCACCGCCAGAAGGCCCACGGGGCCGACGCTTACCACGCCGGCGTTGCCGACGCCATCCGCGCCGCGCCCCGCCAGATCGGGCCGTGGACCGGCGTCGACGTCGACCTGCCGCCCGAAGCCGTCCGCGTCTTGCGGCCTACAGCCACGGCGTCCCGCGAGTACACCCGGGCCGACCAGCCGGACGTCGCGCCGCAGCTGCTCATCGTCCACAGCCAAGACGCCCGCGACCTCCAAGGCCACTACCCGCCCAACTGCTACCCCCATGCCGGCTACGAACCGGCCGGCAGCGAAGCCGCGACTTGGACCATCGGCGGGCACGAGGTCCGCGGCGTGCGCTATCGCTTCCGCACCGCCGGCGCCAGCTTCACCGTCGCCCAGTTCTTCGTGCTGCCCGGCGTCGGCCCCGGCGCGGACATGAACGCCGTCTACGCCCGGGCGTCCGACGCGCGCCTCCGGCGGTTCGGCGCGGGCCAAGCCCAAGTCCTCATCGAAGGACAGCGCGACACCGCGCAGCGCCACGAAATCGAAACCGAACTGTTCCAGGCCGTGGCCCCTTGGGTCGAAGCCGCCTGGCGGGCCGAAGCGCCCGACCCCGCGCCCGCGTCTTGACCCGCCGGCGCCGACTCGCCTCGCCCGAGGAGACCCTGTCATGGCCATGTTCTCACGCCCCCAGCACGCCACGCGCACTAAGCCGCGCCGGTTGTTCATCGTCGCCGGCGTGGGCGGGGTGATCGTCGCGTCGGTCGTCGCCGTGGCCGTCATCGGCCTGGTCCGCAACGCCAAGGGCCCCGCCCAGGCCCGGGCCGCGGCGCTGCAAGCCTTCGAGCAGGGCGACCACGAGGCCGTGGTCCGCGCGCTCGCGCCGCTGCTGGCCAAGTTCGACCAAGACGCCGAGGTGCTCACGGCGTTCGGCCTGGCCAGCCTGCAACGCGAAGGCGGCCCCGAAGACCCCATGCGATCGATCGAGGCGCTCCGCCGATCCTTCAGCCTCGACCCGACCCAGACCGAGGTTGCCCAGACGCTGCTGCAGGTCTTCGCCGGCGCCGAGGCGCCGCAGGTGCGCGCTTCGGCCATCGCCTACGCCCGGCACGTGGTCGACGCCGAACCCGACCGCTTGGACACCCGCCGGCTGCTCGTGGCCTTGCTCGAAGAAGCCCAGCGCGAGGACGAAGCCGCCGAGGCGGCCTACGAGCTCGCCCTGCGCGCCCCCGACATCATGGGACTCATGGTCCTCGGGCGCCTGACCCCGGACCCGGAGGCACGGCTGGAGCGCTACGACGCGTTGGCGCAAAGCCTGCCCGACCTCGCCGCGCTGCACGTCGCCCGAGCCGTCACGCTGTGGGACCTCGAGCGGGATGAAGAGGCCACGCAAGCCTTCGAGGCGGCCCTGGATCACCCGTCGCCCACGCGCGACGACGCCCGCGCCCTTGACGCATTGTGCATGCGCCGGGGCACGCAAGACCAGGCCGTCTCGTACCTGCGCCGAGTGTCCGAGCTCGCCCGCGAGCAAGCGGACGACGACCCGTCGCGCGCCGACGCGCTCGCGTCGCTCTACGGCCAACGCGCGTATGAACTGGGCCGGTTCGACGAGGCCGCCCAAGCGTGGGCCTCGATCGACCGCGACCGGCGCAGCGCACGCGATACCGGGCTTCTCGCCGTGCTGCGGATCGGCCAAGGCCAGAGCGACCTCGCCCACACCGACGCCGAAGCGCTCGCCTTACGCGACGACGACCAAGCACGGGCATGGTCGGCGGCGCTTTCGGTCGCCCTCGACGAGCAGGCGACCGCGCTAGCGCGCGCCGGCGCCTGGATCGACGCCGCCGAGGCCGTCGCGGGCGACGCGCACCTCGCCGCCATCGCGGCCGAACGGTTGCTGGAGCGGGAAGACTGGTCCAGGGCTCAAACGCAGGCCGAACGCGCCGCGGCGCTCCGCCCGGACTGGGGCCGTGCGTACTTGCTGCAGGCCCGCGCCGCCATCGGCCGGGGCTATCCGCTCGAAGCGGCGCGCTACGCCGAACGCGCCTACGAGCTCGAAGACGCCCAAGCCGGCGCCGTGCTGCTGCAAGCGCGCGTCGCGGCGCTGCCGCAGCTGACGCCGATCCAACAAGACGCCGTGCTCGAAGAACTCGACCGGCAGTACCGCGAGCAGCCCGGGCGCGCCTGGCTGGCGCGGCTCCGGATGACCGCCCTGGCCCAGACCGGCCACCGGGAGCGGGCGAACCGGGCCGCGCGCCGCGGCCTGGAGACGGCCGACGCGCAAGACGCCGACGCCGTCGTGGCCTGGGCCGTCACCGCCGCCCGCCTGGGTCTGGACGTCGAAGAGCAGGCACTGGGCGCCCTGCAACGCGTCGACGCGGCCGCGAGCGACGAGCCGTCGGTCCTGATGGCGATGGCCGAACTCGCCTCGCGCACCGGCGATACCGAGCTGGCCCGGCGGCTCAGCGAACGGCTGGCCGCCCACGCCGAACACAACCCCCAAGCCCGGGCCGCCTGGCTCCAGAGCCGGGCCGAAGCGCTCGAAGGGGTCGATCCCGCCGGGGCCGATGCCGCCTGGCTCGACGCCGCCGACCAGCAGCCCGACCGGCTCGAGCCTCAACGCCGGGCGCTGCTCAGGGCCGCGCTGCGGAACCAGCCGGAGGTCGCCGTGCGCTTGCTTGAGCGCATCGACCGCCTGGCCGGCCACGACTCCGCCACCGCCCGGACCGACCGCGCCCGCGTGGCCCTCACCGGGTCCGGCGCCGCCGAGCGCGCCGCCCAAGCCCTCGCGCTACTGCCGCGACCGGACGAACGCGACGCGACCGTCGACTCCAACCTGCTGCGCGTGCGTGCGCTGGGCCTGCTCGGCCGGCTCGACCCCGCGATCGCCGAAGCCGAAAGCGTGATCGCGTCCCTCCACCCGTCCGACTCGCGCGGACCGCGCATCCAGATGCTGCTGTCGTCGATGGAGCAGCAGCTCGGCCGAAACGCCGAGGCCCGCAGGCGCGCCGCCGGTGTCATGCGATCCAACCCGGCCGACCCGGGCGCCCGAGCCCAGGCCGCGATCCAATGGCTCGCCCTGGGCGGAGGGCCCGCCGAGCCCGCCGACACCCTCCTGCGCATCGAGCGCGACGGGCGGCTGCCCGCGGCGCACCGCCTGACCCTGGCGCGACTCACGGTCCTCGCCGGACGGCACGCCGAAGCCGAGCGGCTGCTCGCCGCGCTGCTCGAAGCGCCCACGCCCGAAGCGATCGACGTCGCCGTCGCCTTCTACGGCCGGCGTGGCCTGCACGACCGCGCCGACCTGGCCCTGGCCAAGCTCGACGACACCGACGCGAGCGACGCGGTACACGCCTCGATCCAGTCGCATGCGCTACGGCTGCGCGGCGATCTCGACGGCGCCCTGGACGCCGCCGAGCGTGCCGTGACCGCCGAGCCAGAGTCCGTCTCTTGGCGGTTATCGCAGGTCGAGCTGCTGCTGACCCGCGGGGAGATCGACGCGGCCCGAGCCGCGGCGTCCCATGCGCAACAAGCCGCCGGCGAACACCCCGCCTGGGCGGCGATCGCCGGCCTCGACGCTTCGTACAACGCGTTGCCCGGCGACGTGGTCGCCACGATCGTCCGCTCGCCGGAGAACCTGCCGCAGCTCCAACACGCACTCGCACTCACGCAGCAAACCGCGCCGGGCCGCGACTGGGCGGAGTTGTCTGCCGATCTAGCGCCCGCCCACGCCGAGCCGGCGCTACACGTCCACGTCGCCCGCCGCTTGCTCGACGACGCCGCGAGCGCGCTGGAGGCCGAGCCCGCGCGCGAACTCGCCGAAGCCGCCTCGGCCCTGCTCGCCCCCGTGGCCGAGCGGTTCCCGGCGCGACGCGGAGTCGCCGAAGCCCAAGCCCGCGCCGCCGCCAGCGCCGAAGACTGGCCGACCGCGACCCAGGCCGCACAGCGGTGGACCCGGCTCGACCCGACCAACCTTCAGGCGGTCCAGCTCGAAGCCGAATCGCTCCGGCGGGCCAACCGCGCCGCCGCGGCCGTGCTGCGCATCGAGAGGGCTTTCGATACGGACCGGCTGCGTTCCGAACCCGCGGCGATGCGCACGTACGCCCTGGCGCTCGCGGCCGAGGGACGCGCCGGGCGCTCGCTCGCCCTGATCCGCCCGAAGATCCGAGGCCACGCCGACGCGCGCACCCTGGGTCTCGAGCTGCTCACCCAGCCCGGCTGGTCGGCCCGGGCCTCGACCCGCTGGCTGAGCGAAGTGCAAGACGCCACGCCTGAAGACGCCGCCGAGCGACTCGCCTTGGCCCGCGCCTGGGTGGCGCTCGCGCTGCGCCACCCCGAACCGACCGCGCAAGAGCCCGCACGCGCCTTTGTCGAGGCGTGGGCCGAAGAGGCCGGCGCGCCGCTGGCCGTGGTGGGCTTCGCCGGCGAACTCGCGCAAGCCCGCAAAGACGACGACGCCTCGGAGCGCTGGCTCAAGCGCCTCATCGACGCCTCGCCCGACAACGCCGACGCCCATAACCGGCTCGCGACGGTGTTGCTCCGAGCCGGCGGGCAAGACCGCGCCCGCGAGGCCGCCCGCCTCGCCAACCAAGCCGTCGAACTCGACCCCGAGCACGCCGCGTACTGGGACACCCTCGGCCAGGCCGAAAGCGCCCGGCAGCGGTACGAGCCGGCGGCGCTCGCCTTCCGGCGTGCCGTCGACCTGGACCCGACCGAATCGGAGTACCGCGCCCGCCTGCAAGACGCCGAGCAAGCGGTCCAAACGCTGCTGGCCCCGGCCCGCTAAGCGCCCTCGGCGGGCTGCCACCGCACGACCAGGGCGGTCGCATCGTCCTCAAAGCGGGCGCTGCGCGCGTGGTCGGCGACGGCCTGGAACAGGGCCTCGACCTCCTGCCCACGGTCTAGCGAAGGCAAGAGCGATAGCAGCCGCGCCCGGCCGTACATCTCGCCGCGCGGGCGATCCTCCGTCGGCGGCGCGGGCTGCTCCACGAGCCCGTCGCTCACCAGCAGCAAGCGGTCGCCCGGCCCCCAGGCGCACGAGCCGGCGCGGTACGCGTCGGGCGCGTCCACGCCGAGCGGCGCCCCGCCGTGCTCGTCGAGCGTCTGGACGGCGCCCTCGGCGGTGACCCGCTGGGCGTAGCCGTGGCCGGCGTCGACGTACTCAATCCGGCCTTGCTCGGCGTCGATGAGCCCCAGCCACGCCGTGACAAACGCGCCCGTCTCGCTGCGCTGCTGCAAGAAGCCGGCGAGGTCGTGGATCACGCGGTCCGGCCGTTCCTCGCGCCCGAGCGCGGCCTCGAGGAAGCCCATCGTGACGGTCATGAGCATCGCCGCGGCCGGCCCCTTGCCCGACACGTCGCCGATGGCCGCCGCCAGGCGTCCCGCGCCGACCTCGCGGATCAGGAACAGGTCGCCGGCGAGGCGCTGGCCGGCAACGCTCCGGGCGTCGTAGCTCATCGCCCCGAACGCGCCGGACGCGCGCGGCAGGATCCAGCGCTGGGCTAGCGCCGCGGCCTCCATCTCGGCGTGCAGCCGATCGAGCCGGCGCTGCATCGTCAGGCGTTGGAGGCCCGACCACGCCAGCGACGCGACCTTGGCAAGCCCGATGGCGAACGCCTTGCCCTCCCCCGCCGCGGCCGAGCCCGACAGCGTCGACTCGACCCCATCGCTGCGGCGATCGAGGTACAAGAACCCCGCGATCGACCCGCCCGGCGACAAAGGCACGCACACCAGGTCTTCGATGCCCAGCCGAACCACGCTGTGCATCACCGGCGACTCGTCGGTCTCGACGATCGACACCGCGCCGCCCGACTCGGCCGCGCGAAGGGCCGACCGACTTAGCGCGCGGCCGGCGTCGAGCGGGTCGCCCTGCGCAATCGCGCCCCGCGCCGCGAGCACCTCCACCCGCCCCTCGGCGTCGGCCGGGCGCAGCACCGCCGCGTTCGGATACCCCGCGCCCTCGATCGCCGCGTCGACCACGGCCTCGGCGAGCCCGCGCAGGTCGCCCGCCGCTTCCATCCGCTCGGCGCAGCGCAACAGCACGTCCAGCCGGCGGGACGAGAGGTCGGCGGCGCCACGCGGTTCCAACGGCGCCAAACGCGCGCCGACGTCGTAGGCGTCTTCGCTTGGCGCGACGACTTGCGTGACCAGGTCCGGGCCGTCGGCGTCGCCATCGACCACAAAGACCCACGGCCGGACCTCCAAACGATCGCCGGGCTCCAACGGCATGGGCGTGCCCGGCGGCGCGGGCTCGCCGTTCACCAGCGTGCCGTGCCGGCTGCCCAGGTCTTCGATCCGCCAACCCGCGCCGTCGGCGTCGGGCCGGAGTTCGGCATGTCGACGCGACACCGCCGGGTCGGCCAGGCGTACGTCGCAACCGGCGTGGCGTCCGAGCGTGTGCCCGACACGCTCGCGCAGCGACACGTCCACGGGCGTCGGCCCGCTCACGGCGACCAGCCGGCGGAGCGCCTTGGTGTCGGCGGCAAGCCCAGACACGGGTTGGCTGGGGATCGTGGCCATAGCGCAGCCACGAGCCTACCCGGCTTCAGGCAGGCCGCGACAATGATGTCTCAAGCCGACGCGATCAGCCGGCGGGCTTGTCGTCGCCCTTGGCTTCGCCCGACTCGGGCGCCTCCGGCGGGGCCTCGGACTCGGCCGGCGCTTCGGCCGGGGGCTCGGCGGCGGCGGCGGCGGCCCCGTCGTCGATCTGGGCCGAAGCCTCCTGCTCGGACTTGCCCGAACCGGCGCCGTCGCCCTTGCGCAGGGCCGCGGCGAACTCCATCCGCTTGCGCGCCCGAGCGCGACGCAGGCCGCGCGACCGGACCTGCGGGCCCGAGTCGTCGTCGCTCACCAGTTGCAGCACGCAGAGGTCGGCGCCGTCGCCGAGACGATGGGCGCCCAGCTTGATGATCCGGGTGTAGCCGCCCGCGCGGTCGGCGTAGCGCGGGGCGATCTCTTCGCAGAGCTTGTGCACGACGCGCGGGGCCTTCAAGCGCCCCCGCTTGTCGAGCTCGCCGTAGCGGTTGCGCAACTCGTTGACGGCCTCGTCTTCGTCGTTGGCGACCATCAGCTTGTTGCCACCCAGGGCCGAGATGACCCGGCGGCGCGAGTCGAGGTCGCCCTTGCGGGCCTGGGTGATCAGCTTCTCGACGAACGGCTGAACGCTCTTGGCCTTCGGGATCGTCGTGGTGATCTGCTCGTGGGTGAACAGGCTCACGGCCATGTTGCGCCACATGGCCCTGCGGTGGTTGGTCTTCCGGCCGAGGGTACGGCCGCGGACGTTGTGCCTCATCGCGGGTCTCCTTTCTGGGCCGGCGGGCGCGTGAGGGTCGCGCAGGCCGGTTCCACTCCCGGGGCGGGCGAAAGATCGCCGGCGGGTCCGGGGAAGCCCCCCAACAGCGCGGGGGCGTAAGGCCGTCACACACGGCCGGGGCGTCGAAGGCCCCAACAACGCGAGCGCTAAAGGCTCACGTTCTCAAGCAGGTCAGGCGGTCACCTGCTGCTCGAAGTCGGCGGGCAGCTCCATGCCCAGCTCCAGGCCCATCTCGGTGAGCTTGCGCTTCACCTCGCGCAGGGAGGTCTTGCCGAAGCTGCGCACCTTGAGCAGGTCGGGCTCTTCCCGCGTGACCAGATCCGACACGGTGGCGATCTGCGCCGACTCCAGGCAGTTGTTGGCCCGGACCGACAGGTCCAGCTCGGTCACCGGCATCTGGAGCTTGCGGATCAGCTCCTCGTCGACGCGGGCGGCGGCGGTCGCCGTCTCGCTGGCCACCTCTTCGCCCAGCTCGAAGAACTGGACGAACGGGTTCAGGTGCTTGCGGAGGATCTTCGCGGCTTCGACAACGGCCATCTCCGGCGTCACCGTGCCGTCGGTCCAGACCTCGAGCGTGAGCTTGTCGTAGTTGACCTTCTGGCCCACGCGGGTGTCTTCGACCTTGTACCGCACCCGGCGGACCGGCGAGAAGTTCGCGTCGACCGGGATCAGACCGACCTCCAGCTCTTCGGTCTGGTCTTCGTACTGCTCCGACGCCGGGACGTAGCCCCGGCCCTTCTCGACGGCGAACTCCATGTCGAAATCGACCTGCTTGGTCAGCGTGGCGAGCACGCGGTCGACGTTATGGATGGTGATCGAGGTGTCGGCTTCGATCAGGTCGCAGGTGACCTCGCCCGGGCCCTCGGCCTGGAGGCGCATGGTCTTGGGCTCGTCGCCCTCCATGGACACGACCATGTCCTTGACGTTGAGGATGATGTCGGTGACATCTTCCATCACGCCGTCGAGCGACGTGAACTCGTGGGCCGCGCCCTTGATGCGCACGCCGGTGATGGCGGCGCCTTCGAGGCTCGACAGGAGGATGCGGCGGAGCGAGTTGCCCACGGTGGTGCCGAAGCCGCGCTCGAAGGGCTCGACGACGAACATGCCGTAGGTCTCCGAGAGGGTCTCGGCGACGGGGACGACGCGGTGCGGAAGCTCCAGGCCTCGCCAGCGGATACGCATGACAGATCTCCAAGCAGATGCAGCGGTTTCACAGGGGAAACGGCCCGCCCCTGATCGCCCCGGGCCGGTGCTGCGGGCCGGGCGGGGCTGCTGTAGGCGGGCAAAGTCGGGAAGCCGGCGGGCCCGACACAGGGCCCGACCGACAATCAGGAACGGGGGGGTTTAGACGCGGCGCTTCTTGCGCGGCCGGCAACCGTTGTGCGGGATTGGGGTGTGGTCTTCGATCGCGGTGATCCGCAGCCCCGAGTGCTGCAGGCCGGTGACGGCCGACTCGCGGCCCGGGCCGGCGCCCTTCACGCGGACCTCGACCTCGCTCATGCCCATCTTGCGGACCTTGGCGGCGGCCTCTTCGCTGGCGCGGGTCGCCGCGAACGGCGTGCTCTTGCGCGAGCCCTTGAAGCCGATCGACCCGGCCGAACCCCAGGCCAGCGTCTCGCCGCTGGGGTCGGTGATGGTCACGATCGTGTTGTTGAAGCTCGCCTTGACGTAGGCGATGCCGCGGGTGACGTTCTTGCGAACCTTCTTGTTCTTCTTAGCCATGGCGTGCTTTCAAGCTGCGGGCGCCGCCGTAGGGCCGACCACGCGTCGGGGCCGGCGGCTCGCTTGAGGGAAAACTCGGGGGGTTACTTCATGCCCTTGATGGACTTCTTGCCGGCGACGGTCTTCTTACGGCCCTTCCGGGTGCGGGCGTTGGTGCGCGTCCGCTGGCCGTGACAGGGCAGGCCGCGCCGGTGGCGGTCGCCCCGGTAGCTGCGGATGTCGCGCAGGCGTTGGATGTTCTGCGCAACCTGGCGGCGCAGGGCGCCCTCGATCACGTAGCCGGTCTCGAGGATGCCGGCGATCTTGGCCAGCTCGTCTTCGTTGAGCGTGTGGGCGCGGCGCTCGGGGTCGAGGCCCGCCTCGTGGCAGATCGCGTCGGAGAACTTGGGACCGACGCCATAGATGTACCGCAGCGCGATGCGCAGCGGCTTGCCGTCGGGGATGTCGATGCCGGCGATACGTGGCATGGGGCTTCCTTCCTCGCGCTTAGCGCTGGCGGGCCTTGAACTTGGGCTTGCTCTTGCAGATCACGAACACCTTGCCGCGGCGGCGGACCACCTTGCAGTCCCGGTGGCGGGCTTTGGCGCTCTTGAGCGAACTGACGATCTTCATCGGGGCACTCCTCGGGGGGCCGGCCTGGCTTCTGCCGGGCGGGCCGAACGGGCTCAGTGGCGGTAAACAATACGGCCTTTGGTCAGGTCGTAGGGGCTCACTTCAACGGTCACCCGGTCGCCCGGGATGATCCGGATATAGAACTTCCGCATCTTCCCGGAGATCCGGGCCAGGATCTCGTGGTCGTTCTCCAGCTTGACCTTAAACATGGCGCTGGGCATCGCTTCGATGACCTGGCCTTCGAGCTGGATCGCGTCTTCTTTGGGCATGCGGGGGTTTCGGTCTCGGTTCGGGGTCGCGGTGCGGGGTCGTTCAGGCGGCGGCGGCGGCGGCGTGGCCGTCGGTCAGCACGTCGGCGCCGTGCTCGGTGACGGCGATGGTGTGCTCGTAGTGGGCCGAGGGCATCCCGTCGTTGGTTACGACGGTCCAGCCGTCGCGGAGGGTCTTGACCTCGCCCCCGCCCAGGTTGCACATGGGCTCGACGGCGAGCACCATCCCGGGGCGGAGCTCGATGTCGTTGGCCAAGAGCTCCCGGCTCACGAAGTTGGGGACCTTGGGGTCCTCATGGAGTTTCTGGCCAATCCCGTGGCCGACAAAGTCCTTCACGATGCCGTAGCCCTTGGCTTCGGCGTAGTTCTGCATCAAGCGGGCGACCTGGCTCCAGCGGCGGCCGGGCCGGATGTTCTCGATAGCGATCTGGAGCACGTGCTCGGTCGCCTCGCACAGTTCCCGCACCTTCGGGTCGACGTCGCCCACCAGCACGGTTCGGGCGGCGTCGCCGCACCAGCCGTCGAGTTGGACGCCGCAGTCGACCCCGACCACGTCGCCGTCTTCGATCACCCGCTGGTCTGCGATGCCGTGGACGACGACCTCGTTGACGCTGATGCAGGTATGCCCCGGGAAGCCGGTGCCGGGCCGGTAGGTCGGGTAGTTCTTGAACAAGCCCTTGGCGCCGGCGGCGGTAAACACGCGGTGGGCCTCGTCGTCGATCTCCTGGGTGGTCACGCCGGGACGGATGAATTCTCCGAGCCGCTGGTGCACCTGGTGCACGACCCGGCCGGCGGAGCGCATCCGCTCGATCTGGTCCTGGGTTTTGAGCTCGATGGCCATCGGGTCCTGTCCCGTGGGTCCGCCGTGCCGAGCCCCGGAGCATATCCGAGCCCCGGCCTGGCGGCAAACCCTTGTTCCGCACCTACTTCGCTAACGGCCCCGCGTCCCGCGGATCTTGGAGCCGCCCCGGCCCTGCTCTCCGCCCAGGAAGCCCTGGTAGTTCCGCATCAGCAGCTGGGCCTCGATCCGCTGGACGAAGTCCAGCATCACGCTCACCACGATCAGCAGACCCGTACCGCCGAGGAACTGGGTCACCAAAAAATCGACGTCGCCGTAGCTCGCCACGGCCATGGGGATCACGGCGATCACCGCCAGGAAGCCGGCGCCGACGTAGGTGATCCGCTCCATCACGGTTTCCAAATACTCCGCAGTGCGGGGGCCCGGCCGCAGGCCCGGGATGAAGCTCCCGTGGTCGCGGAGGTTCGTGGCCGTCTCTTCCGGGTTGAACTGGACGGTCGTCCAGAAGTAGCTGAAGAAGTAGATCAGCCCGATGTAAATCAGGATGTAGAGGAACCCGTAGCCGGCGCCCTGGGGCCCGAGCTCGGTGTTGAGGAACTGGAACGCCGAGCCGACCCAGCCCATAAAGCCCGTGGCGTCGGAGGGGAACGTCGCGGCCATCCAGCCCAGGGCCAGCGAGGGGAACAGCATGAGCGAGCTGGCGAAGATGATCGGCATCACGCCGCCGTGGTTCACCCGCAGGGGCAGGTAAGACTTCTGCCCGCCGTAGACCCGGCGCCCCCGGGTGTGCTTGGCCTGCTGGATCGGGATCCGGCGTTGGCCCTGGGTGATGGTCACGGCGCCGGCGGTGACGGCGACGAACGACAGGATCAGGAACAGCACCTCGAGCGGGCCGTACTCGCCCGTGCTGGCGTTGGGGTCGGCCGCGGCTCCGGCCTCGCCCGACAGCGAGAAGCCCGACGAGACGATCTGGATCGCCGTGGGCATCATCGCGATGATGCCGGCGGTGATGATCAGCGAGATCCCGTTGCCGATGCCGTACTTGTCGATCTGCTCGCCGAGCCACATCAAGAAGATGGTGCCGCCGGTCAGGCCCACGACCCCGCTGATCCAGAACAGCGGCGTGCCGGTGAACTCGGCGTACACCAGCCCTTGGCTGGTCAGGAACTGGAGCCAGAACACCGCTTGCACCAGGCAAAGCCCGACCGTCGACCAGCGGGTGTACTCCTGGATCTTCTGCTGGCCGGCCGGGCCTTCCTTCTTCAGGGCCTTGAGCTTCTCGCTCACCGAGCCTAGGAGCTGGAAGATGATCGCCGCCGAGATGTAGGGCATGATCCCCAGGCCGAACAACGTCGACTGGCTGAACGAACCGCCCGTGAACAGGCTCATGAAGGTCAGAAGGTTCCCGGCGGCGCCGCCCTCCTGGTTTGCGGCCCACTCCTTGAGCGCGCTCTGATCCACCCCCGGCAGCGGGATGAAGAACCCGATCCGGTAGATCACCAGCATCGACAGCGTGAACAAGAGCTTGTTCCGCAGGTCGGGGATGCGAAAGATGTTGAGGAAGGCTTGGAGCATGGGTCCGCCCGGGGCCGAGTTCCGCGGCTCAGGCCTCGGTGGCTTGGCCTCCGGCTTGCTCGATCTTCTGCTTGGCCGTGCCGCTGAACTTGGCGGCGGTCACGCGCAGCTTCTTGCCGATCTCGCCCGTGCCCAAGACCTTCACCGGGAGCTTGGTGTTGCGGATCAGCCCGTGCTTGACCAGCATCTCGGGGGTGACCTCAGCGCCGTCGTCGAACCGGGAGTCCAGGGCCTTGAGGTTGACCACGGCGTACCGGGTGGTGAACTGGGCGTTGGAGAAGCCGCGCTTGGGGAACTTGGCGTGCATGGGCACGGCGCCGCCCTCGTGCGGGTTGGTGTTGCCCGAACGCGAGCCGTAGCCGTTGTGGCCCCGGCCGGCCGTCTTGCCGTGGCCCGAACCCGGGCCGCGACCGATGCGCTTGCGGCGCTTGTGCCGGCCGACCTTCTCGGTGATTTCGTGGATCATCATGGCGGCAACGCTCCTAACGGTTCGTGCGGCGCCTCCGGCGGCCTTGCGGCGCCGGGCGCGGGGTCATTCGCTCGCGGGCTTCTCGGGTTCGGGTTCGGTGGACTCGGCCGACTCGGCGGCCTCAGAGGCCGGGGCCTCGCCGGCGGGCGCTTCGCTTTCGGCCGGGGCCTCGGCTTCGGTCGGGGCCTCCGCGACCGGCTCTTCGGCCGGCGCTTCTTCGGCGGGCTCGGGCTTGGGCTCGAGGGCCGGCTTGGCCGGGGCGGCCGGCGCGGCGGCGGCGCTGGCTTCGACGGCCAAACGCGAGGCCTCAAGAACCTCGTCGATCGCGCTGCTCTTGATCTCCACCCCGCGGAGCGAGGCGACGGTTTCGCGGCTGCGCAGGGCCTTGAGGCCTTCGACCACGGCCTTGGCGACGTTGGTCTTCGACGTCGAGCCGTAGCACTTGGTCAGGCAGTCTTGGACGCCGGCCATTTCGAGCACGGCGCGGACAGTGCCGCCGGCGATGACGCCGGTACCCGGGGCCGCCGGGAGCAGGCGGACGCTGGAGGACAGGAACCGGCCCTGGACCATGTGCGGCAGGGTCCCGCCGGTCATGGTGACCTTGAACAGGTTCTTGCGGGCGATTTTCTGGGCCTTCTCGATGGCGGCGGGGACGCCACGGCCCTTGCCGTAGCCCACGCCGACGGTGCCCTGGCGGTCGCCGACGACCACGAGCGCGGCGAAGCTCAGGCGTCGCCCGCCCTTGACGGTGGTCGAGGTGCGGTTGATCCACACCGTGGTCGATTCGAGCTGCTGGCTTTCTTCTACGGCTGCGGGCATAGAGCGGGGACCTAGTAAGTCAGGGGGTTCAGAACTGGAGGCCGGCCTCACGGGCGGCGTCGGCCAGGGCCTTCACCCGGCCGTGGTAGCGGTAGCCGTTGCGGTCGAACGACACGGTGGTCACGCCGGCCTGCTTGGCCGACTCGGCCAGCGACTTGCCGACGGCCGAGGCGGCGTCGACATCGGCGCCCTTCTCGACTTTTGCCTGGATCGTGCTCGCCGCGGCGAGGGTCTTGCCCGAGTGGTCGTCGATCACCTGGGCGTACATGTGCTTGGAGCTGCGGAAGACCGTCAGCCGGGGACGCTCGGGCGTGCCGAACACGCGCTTGCGGATGCCGGTCCGGCGGCGGAGGCGGCGGGTGACGGTGACCTGTTGGCGTTTCATAGCGGTGCGTCCTGGGACCGGGGGCGGCTGGCCCGGGGTTACTTGCCGAAGGCCTTGCCCTGCTTGCGGAGGATGACTTCGTCGCGGTAGCGGATCCCCTTGCCGTTGTAGGGCTCGGGCTTGCGCTCGGCGCGGATCTTGGCAGCGGTCTGGCCGACCAGCTGCTTGCTGGCGCCGGTGACGGTGACGATCGGACCCGTCACCGCCACGGTCACGCCGTCGGGGATCTGGACGATGCGGGTGTCGGCGTAGCCCACCTTGAGGTGGACCTCCATGCCCTTGACCTGGGCGGTGTAGCCCACGCCGTTGACTTCGAGCTCTTTCTTGTAGCCCTCGGTCACGCCCTGGATCATGTTGGCGATGAGCTGCCGGGTCGTGCCGTGCATGGCCCGGGCCGGGCGGCTGTTGTTGGCACGGGTCACGGTGACGACCTTGTCGCCCTCGTCGACCTCGACCTTCACGTGGTGGGTGAGGTCGAGCGACAGGGAGCCCAGCTTGCCGTTGACCGATAGGGTCCGGCCCTGGAGTTGGACGGTGGCGCCGCTGGCGATGGGCACTGGGTTTTTGCCGATTCGTGACATGGTGTGGTTCTCCGCGGTCAGCGGGTCATTCGACGGTGCACAGCAGCTCGCCGCCGAGGTTTTCCTGCCGGCAGCGCCGATCGGACAGCACGCCTCGGGGGGTGGTGAGGATGCAGATGCCCAGGCCGCCTAGGGGGCGCGGGAGGTCGCGGACCTTGGTGTAGACCCGCCGGCCGGGCTTGGACTCGCGCTTGATCACGTGGATGACCTGCTCGCCGCGCGGGCCGTATTTCAGGTCGATGCGGATCAGGCCTTGACGGCCGTCTTCGACCACGTCGTAGCCCTGGATGTAGCCCTCGTCCTGCAGCACCTGGGCGATGCCCCGGCAGACCTTGGAGTTGAGGACGCGCACCTGCTCGGCCTGGTTGCGGACGGCGTTGCGGATCCGGGTCAGCATGTCGGCGATAGGGTCGCTCAAAGACATCGGCGGTCGGCTCTCGTGGGTTCAGCGGCCGTGCGTTCCGGCCGGGGGGTCGTTTCGGTTCGGGGGGCCCGGGGTGTCACCAGGAACTCTTGCGCATGCCGGGCACCTTGCCCTGCAGCGCCAGCTCGCGGAGCTTGATCCGCGAGAGCTTGAACTTCTTGTAGACGCCGCGCGACCGGCCGGTCAGGGCGCACAGGTTGCGGACCCGGGTCGGGCTGGCGTCTCGCGGCAGGCGTTGCAGGGCGCCGTAGTCGCCCTCGGCCTTCAGCTTCAGGCGGAGGTCGGCGTACTTGGCGACCGTCTTTTCCACGCGCTTATTGCGTTCGATCGTGCTTTTGGAAGACATGGGCGTCTCGGGAAATGGGTCCGGGAGTTCCGGAAGTTCCGGGGGGATCAAAGAGTTCGGGTCAGACGGCGGCGGGTTCCGGGGCTTCCGGGGCTTCGGCCTTGGGCTTCTTGGGCTTGGGCGGCTTGACGAACGGGAAGCCCAGCTGGGCCAGCGCGGCCTTGGTCACCTCGTTGGTGCTGTTGGTCCAAGAGAAGGTCACGTTCATGCCGAAGGTGAACTTGGCGTTGGCCATATCGACCTCGGGGAAGATGCCCTGCTCGGTCAGGCCGAAGGTGTAGTTGCCACGGCCGTCAAAGCTCTTGTCCGGCAGGCCGCGGAAGTCCTTGATGCGGGGGATCGCCAGGGTGATCAGGCGGTCGAGGAACTCCCACATGCGGTCGCCGCGGAGCGTGACCATGGCGCCGGTCTCGTAGCCCTCGCGCACCTTGAAGTTCGCGACCGACTTCTTGGCCTTGACCATGACAGCCTTCTGGCCGGTGATCAACGCGAGGTCTTGGAGGACCTGGTCTGTCACGCCGGACTTGAGCTTGGTGCCCTCGAGCTGCTTGCCCAGGCCGACGCTGATGGTGATCTTGCCCAGGCGGGGCGCCTGCATGGGGTTGCCCAGGCCGAAGTCCTTGCGCACCGCGGGCACGACTTCACTCAGGAAGCGTTCCTTGACGCGGGGGGCGACGGCCGGCTTGACGTGGTTGGTTTCGTCGGACATGGCTTGGCGTTCCGGGGTTAGCCGGCGGCTCCGGCGGCGCGGGGCTTACGCAGCGGCGGGCCAAGGACCTCGCCGTTGCGGACGGCGACGCGGACCTTGCTGCCGTCGTCGTGGGTTTCGAAGCGGACCCGGGTCGGCTTGCCGTCGACCGCGGGCGAGACGTTCGACCAGTGGATGGGCATCTCGACGCGGACCTTGCCGCCCTGGGGCTGGGTCTGGGTCGGCCGCACGTGCTTGGTGCGGACGTTCACGCCCTCGACCACGACGCGCTCCTTCTCGGGGATCACGCGCAACACCTTGCCCTGCTTGTTGCGGTCCTTGCCGGCGGTCACCACGACCGTGTCGCCTTTCCGTACGTGACGCGCCATCAGACGACCTCCGAAGCCAGGGACACGATCTTCATGTAGTTCCGCTCCCGCAGCTCGCGGGCCACGGCGCCGAAGATCCGGGTGCCGCGCGGGTTGCCTTCCTTATCGATCAGCACCACGGCGCTGCGGTCGAAGCGGACGTAGCTGCCGTCGCTCCGGCGGACCGGGTACTTGCTGCGGACCACCACGCCCTGCACGATCGTGCCGGACTTCATATCGCTGCTGGGCAGGGCCTTCTTGACCGAGCAGACGACCTTGTCGCCCAGGGTGGCGGTCGGGCGGGTGAACTTGCCCCGCGCCGTCTTCTTGCCGAGCACGCGGATCACGTAGGCCACCTTGGCCCCGCTGTTGTCCGCGACGTCGACTTGGGATTCTTGTTGGATCATGGCGGGTCACTCCCCGGGGTGGGGCAAGGCGGCGGGTCAGCTCGCGGCGTCAACGGACTCGGGGGCGCGTTCGACCACGCGGGTCAGGCGCCAGGTCTTGGTCTTGGACATCGGCCGGCAGGAGACGATCTCCACCCGGTCGCCTTCGCGCGAGGCGTTCTCTTCGTCGTGCACCTGGAAGCGGGTCTCGCGACGCAGCCGCTTGCCGTACTTCGGGTGCACCTTCTGGGTTTCGACGGCGACGGTACGGGTCTTGTCGCGCTTGTCGCTGCGGACCACGCCGATGCGGGCGCCGATGAGGTTTTCTTGGGCTTCGGTCATTCGGATCAGGCCTCGGTGGTCTGGGCGGTTTCAGCGGGAGCGGCGGCGATCTCACGGGCGCGCTGCTCGGTGAGCAGCCGGGCGACGTCCCGCCGGAGGTTCCGCAGCTGGCGGGGGTTCTCGAGCTTCTCGGTGACCGCCTGGCCGCGCAGCTCGAACAAGCGCGTGCGCAGGTTGCGGGTCTCTTCGACGAGCTCGACGTCGGACAGTTTGTGGACTTCGCTGGGCTTCATAACCAAGGTCTCCGCCCCCGCCCCCGGCAACGCCGGGCAAGCGGACGGGCTCCATCGTTGGGCCTAGTGGTGCTGGCGCTCCACGAAACGGCAGCGCATCGGCATCTTGTAGGCCACGCGGAGGAAGGCCCGCTTGGCCAACTCCTTGGGCACGCCGGTGATCTCG
>JBCCXV010000009.1:0-19677 GCA_039191195.1 Planctomycetota bacterium | reverse complement strand
TTGAGAGGATTCTTCTTTAGTACGAGAGGATTAGGAAGGACCAACCCCTGGTGCGCCAGTTGGACTGCTAAGTCCACCGCTGGGTAGCTAAGTTGGGCAGGGATAACCGCTGAAAGCATCTAAGCGGGAAGCCCCCCTCGAGATCAGGCTTGGATTGAGACCCCTGGAAGACCACCAGGTTGATAGGCGGCGGGTGTAAGGGCCGAAATGCCCTCAGCTGAGCCGTACTAACGGTCGATCGCTTCGTCACCCCGACCCTCGGTCGAGCCGGTGTCCTTTTGGACGCTTGGCCCGGTCGCGGTTGCGGTGAGCCCAGATGGAAGTCTGGGCGGCCCCTCGTTGTTCGAGGTTTCAGGTATTGCCAGAGAAAGGCGGGCGGGTCCGCTGGATTGTGGATCTGCCGAGCCGTTGGGACCCAAACCCACCCCCCGCCACGCGGCCTCCTTCGGGACGGCCGCGGATCGGCCCGAACCGCTGCCCCGGTTCGGCGCCGTTTGCCGGTGACCATAGTGCTGGGGTCACACCCGTTCCCATCCCGAACACGGCCGTTAAGCCCAGCATGCCGATGATACTGCCACCGCGGGAAAGTAGGTCATCGCCGGCTTGATGAGCCCTGCGAGGTTCCGCCTCGCAGGGCTCTTTTTGTTTGTTGGCGGTCTGGTTCCCGGATTCTTCCCCTTTCTCGGTAAAGATGGAGAATCCGGGGTGTGTCTGAGACGGCATATGCTAGTCTGCGCACGGAACTGCGTGATGGTGTGGCGCGGCGTCGCACCTTGTGCGGGTCTGCGTCTCGACGCTGGGTCGAGCGGGGGCGGCCCGTCCCGCCGAATGGAGCTCGCTACCGACCGATTCTCTTCTACCTGACGGCGGCCCTGGCCCTGGCCGCGACCCTTGCGCGTTCCTTGTGCTGTGGGGTGAGACCTTGATCCTCCTCGCCCCGATGCTCAGGCGGTAAGACACGCGACGCCCGGCCGTTAAGACGATTTTTGTGCCTTTTGCTTTGCTTCCCTCGGCGTGCCGGGGGGAGCTTCTTGGCGGCGAGCGAGTGCTGGCCGCGTTGGGCGCCGGCGAACGCCGGCGTCGTGCCTGGTTCGGCCCGCGTGGGCTCGCCGGGCGAGTTTTTTCCCGCCCATGATGCTGGCTGAGAGACGCCAGACGGGCAAGACCGACTTGGATACGGAAACGATGACGATGCGGATTTACGTTGGAAACATGGCGTTCTCGACCACCGAGGACTCTCTGGAAGCGCTGTTTAGCAACTACGGCGAGGTGTCGGAAGTGGCGGTGATCAGCGACCGGGAAACCGGTCGGCCCCGCGGCTTTGCGTTTGTGACCATGCCGAACGATGAAGAAGGCAAGCAGGCCATCTCGGCTCTCGACGGCGAGGAGTTCGAGGGCCGCACGCTGCGGATCAACGAAGCCCAGCCCCGCGCCGGCGGCGGCGGCGGTGGCTTCCGTGGCGGCGGCGGCGGCGGCGGTGGCTTCCGCGGCGGTGGCGGTGGTGGCGGCGGCTTCCGTGGCGGCGGCGGTGGCGGCGGTGGCCGTCGCGGCGGCGGCGGTGGCGGCGGCGACCGCTGGTAAACCGCCGGGCTGGTGCGTGGCGTGAGCGAGCACGGCCCTGTGGATGCTTGAGTTATTTCTGACGGGCGGCCGGTGATCCCGGTCGCCCGTTTTGCTGCGCGGGTTGCGCGTCCTCGGCGGGTGGGCGGTCTGGGGTTTGTGGTCGCGTTGGCGTGCGGCGGGGTTTCTCGGGGCGTCCGGTAAGGGGTGCGCGGCGGTCCAGTAGGGGGGTGGTCTTCCCGATGCGATGGGTGTGGCGGGCGGCGTGCCTGCTGTGGCTTTCGTGCGGGAGGTTCGCCGTGGTGGATCGCGTTGGTTTGGCGTTCTTGGCGTTGTTGGGCGGGGCTTGGGGTGCGGCGGCGGACGCGGCGACGATCCGTCACGACAGCCGTCACGCGGCGCACTACCGGATGGGGGCGACGTTTCCTTCGGTGGGGGAGCTGTTTGTGCCGGGGGCCCGGGGTTCGGGCGTGCTGATCGCCGAGGACTGGGTGCTGACGGCGGGGCACATGGTTGATGACGCCAGCGAGAACGTGCGGATTCGCCTTGGCGGGTCGACGTACCAGGCCGACGCTTGGGTGACGCACCCGGGTTGGGACGGTGGCCTGCTGGGCGGCCGCGACCTGGCGCTGATCCATCTGTCGGACCCGGTGGACGACGTCGCGCCGTCGGAGCTCTACCGCGGCGCCGACCCGCGGGGCGCCTGGAGCATCTCGGTGGGCTACGGGCTGACGGGCAACGGTCGCAACGGCTTCCACAAGCGGAGCCTGGGGGCTCTGGGCTTTACGAACTTCATCGACTCGATTGGCAATGCGGGGCTGCTGCTGTCGGACTTCGACGACCCCGGGCGCGGGGGTGTGGGCGGCCTGGGCTCTTCGGTGGCGACGGCCCGAGAGGGCGCGATCGCGCCGGGGGACAGCGGGGGCGGGGTGTTTGTTCGCGTGGACGGCCGTCGATACCTGGCGGGGGTGCACTCGTTTGTGTGGCCGCGGGACGGCAGGTTCGACTCGGACTACGGGGATTGGTACGGCAGCGCGTCGGTTTCTCGGCACGCCGACTGGATTGACCAGGTGCTGGGGCAAGACCCGAGCACGCTGGGGCCTTCGGGCTCGGCGGTGGGCACGCGGCTGGGCACGTTCCGACTGGCGCCGACGTCGCTGGTCGCCGTGCCGGCGCCGGGCGGGGTGGGGGCGCTGGGGACTACGGCGTTTGCGCTGGGACGCCGGCGTCGTCGGTGCTGAGGCCTTTGAGTCGGTCGGGGTCGTGCAGGTAGACGATGCGTCCGGCGACGATGGTGGCGGCGGCTCGGCCGTGCGCGGGGCGTCCGATGAAGGGCGAGTTGTGCGAGCGCGTGGCCCAGGTGGCGGGGTCGAGGGTGTAGCGCGCGTCGGGGTCGATGAGGGTGATGTCGGCGTCGCCGGCTTCTTGGAGTTGTCCGCGGCCCTGGGCGTCGATGCCCAGGAGTCGTGCGGGCTCGGTGGTCATGAGCTGGATGAGTCGGGGCCAGTCGAGGGCGGCGGTGTCGATGAGGGCCTCGATGTAGAGGGGCAGGGCCGTTTCGAGGCCGACCATGCCGTAGGGCGCGGCCTCGAACTCGAGGGCTTTGTCTTCGCGGGTATGGGGGGCGTGGTCGGTGGCGAGGAGGGTGACGACACCCGTGGCGACGGCGTGGATGAGGGCGTCGCGGTCTTTCGTGGTGCGCAGGGGCGGGTTGACCTTGGCGCGGGTGTTGTAGTGGTCGCAGGCGTCTTCGGTGAGGGTGAGGTGGTGGGGTGAGGCCTCGCCGGTGATGGAGAATCGGCGGAGTGCGTCGTGGGGGGGCGGGTCTTGTTGCAGGCGGTGGAGCATGCGTGAGCGGGCTTCGCGGAGGAGTTCGCAGGCGCCTGCGGTGGAGAGGTGCTGGGCGTGGTAGGGGGTGGGGTAGTCGAGGGATTCGACGAGGGCGAGGTCGCGTTGGAGCATGAGGTGCTCGGCGACGGCGGGCCAGCCGGGGAGGCCGAGGCGGTCGGCGAGGGGGCCGGCGTTCATGGCGCCCCCGCCGAGGGTGGGCTCTTCGCAGTGTTGCATGAGGGCGCGGCCGGTCATGCCGGCGTAGGCGAGGGCTTTGCGCATGACCGAGGCGGAGGCGACGCCGCAGCCGTCGTCGGTGAAGGCGACGGCGCCGGCTTGGGCCATGAGGCCCATCTCGGCGAGTTCTTGGCCGTTGCGGCCTTTGGTGATGGCGCCGGCGGGGTAGACGCGGGCGCCGTTGGCCTTGCGGGAGCGTTCGTAGACGAACTCGATGAGGGAGTCGTCGTCGATGGCCGGCTCGGTGTTGGGCATGCAGCAGACGGAGGTGAAGCCGCCCGCGGCGGCGGCGGCGGCGCCGGTGGCGATGGTTTCTTTCTCTTCTTGTCCGGGTTCGCGGAGGTGGACGTGGGGGTCGATGAGGCCGGGGGCGGCGATGAGTCCGTTGGCGTCGAGTGTGGGCAGGTCGGTCCCGGAGGCGGGGCCGATGCGCTGGATGCGTCCTTGGGCGACGACGAGGTCGGCGGCGCCGTCGAAGCCCGAGGCGGGGTCGATGACTCTGGCGTTGCGGAGTGCCCAGGCGTCCATGGCCAGACGGTAACGCAGGGGGAGCGCGGCGGGTGGTCGCTAGGCGGCGGGGCGGAGGGCGTCGGGCCCGTCTTCGGCGGTCGCCGGGGTGGCGGCCGGGTCGGCGGGGGTTCCGGCCAGGGCGAGCTGGGGCGGGGCGCCCGTGGCGTCGACGACGGGGTCGTCGTCGAACTCGACGCCTTGGCGGCGGGCCATCTCTTGGAGGTAGGCGATCCGTTTGATCTTGGACTCGCGCACCAGGTTGTGGCGGCGGGTGCGGTAATCGACGAAGGAGCCGAGGGTGGCGAGGTAGGCCTTGACGAAGACCCAGGCGATCAGGGCCAGGGCGATCCAGGCTGGGGTGGGCAGGCTCACGGGAGGGTTATCGACCCCCGGTGGGGGTGCGGATCGGGCGCGGGCGGGGCCGGCGTTATCGGTCTGCCGTCGCACGTTGCCGCGGTGCGGTTAGGGTGAGGGGATGACGCGAGGCGGTTGGCGGTGGTGGTGTGCGGCGGCGGTGACGCTGGGGAACCTGGTCTGCGGGTTTGTCGCGGCCTGGTTGGCGCTGCGTGCGGCGCGCGGTGACGGGGGCGTGGCTTGGCTGGCGGCGGTGTCGGGTTGGGTTGGGTTGGGGGTGGTGTTGGACCAGATCGACGGCCCGCTGGCCCGGCGGTGGGGCGTGTCGAGCGAGGCGGGCAAGCGTTTGGATGGGCTCGCCGATGCGGTGACGTTCGGGGCGGCTCCGGGTCTGGCGCTGGCGGCGGCTGGGGGCGTGTGGGTTTGGTGGGGCGTGGCGTACGCGGCGGCGGTGTGGCTGCGGCTGGGTCGGGTATCGATGGAAACCTCGGACGCGGGGGCTTACTTCCGCGGCCTGCCTTGCCCGGCAGCGGCGATGGCGGCGGTGGGTTTGGCTTGGTTCGTGGCCGAGCCGGGGCGGGGGCCGGCGTGGCTGGGGATGTTGGGGGCGGCGGGGCTCTGTGCGTGGCTGGTGTGGGTGGGGGTGCGCTTCCCGCGGTGGGGCGGGATTCGGGCGAGCCTGGGATGGCGCGTGTTTGTGGTGGTGGGGCTGGCTTACGCGGGGGTGGTGGCGGTGCGGGTGGGCCCGCCGGCGGGGATGGGCGTGGCGGGCTGGTTGTACGTGGCGGGCGGCGTGGCGGGCTGGGTCAGAGGAGCTTTGCGACGACGGAGTCTGCGACGAAGCGGCCACGATGGGTTAGGCGGAGGCGATGGTCATCTTGCTCGAGCAGGCCGAGGCTGAGGAGTTCGTCGAGGGTGCGTCGTCGGGGTGAGCCGGGCGGGGCGAGGCGGTGGACGGCGTTTTGTTCGAGGCCCTGGTTGAGTCGCAAGCCGAGGAGGAAGTGCTCTCCGGCCTGGGCGTCGGGGCCGAGGCGTTCGACGTCTTCGACGGGGGGCGATGCGGGTGAGGCGAGGAACTCGGTGAGGTTGGGGCGGTTCCGCCAACGGAGGCCCTGGTGGTGGGAGCCGGCGGCGGGTCCGAGGCCGAGCCAGTTCTGGTTGGTCCAGTAGGCGAGGTTGTGCTGGCAGCGGTGGTCGGCGGCGGTGGCGGTGGGGCGGCGGGCGAAGTTGCTGATCTCGTACTGCTCGAAGCCTTCGCGGTCGAGGCGTTCGAGCAGGGCGGCGTAAAGGTCGCGTTCGAGGTCTTCGGGGGCGCGTTGGAGTTGGCCGGCGTGGAGGCGTTTGGTGATGGCGGTGTCGGGCTCGAAGGTCAGGCCGTAGACGGAGAGGTGTTTGGGTTCGAGGGCGAGTGCGGCGTCGAGGTCGCGTTGGAGTCGGGGGAGGTCTTGGCCGGGGTAGGCGAAGATGAGGTCGAGGCTGAGGTTGGTGATGCCGACGTCGCGGCAACTCTGGACGGCGCGGCGGACGTGGTTGGGGTCGTGTCTGCGGTCGAGGACGGCGAGGCCGGCGGTGTCGAAGCTCTGGACGCCGATGGAGACGCGGTTGACGCCGGCGTCGGCGAGGAGGCGCATGAGGGGGGTGGTGGTGGACTCGGGGTTGGCCTCGACGGTCCACTCGCGGAGGTGGCGGGCCCAGCCGAGGTCGGTCAGGGTGTGGAGGAGGGTGATCCAGCCGTCCTGGGCTAGATGGGTTGGGGTTCCCCCGCCGACGAAGATGGTGACTGGGGTTACTTCGTAGGCCCTATGTGCGGCATGCATGGATTGGGCGAGGGCGTCGGCGAAGCGCTGGTGGAGATCGCCGGGGCGGTCGTGAACCACGCTGTAGAAGTCGCAGTACCCACACTTGTGAGTGCAGAAGGGAAGGTGTAGGTAGAGATGGGTAAAGCGGGCGCCGGCGGGCGCGGGAGCGGGCGGTATGAAACGCGTTTCTTGCTCGTTTACAGCCTGTGAGGTAGCATCAAGCATCGGTTTGGTGGCGTGTCATGGGGGTCTAGCGGCGAAATGAACGTATCTCTCGTGATGTTCAAGGCCGACGGCGCCCGGAAGGACTTTCCGCTGTTGCGGAACCGGGTGGTGATCGGCCGCAAATCGAGCTGCGACCTTCGGATCCCGCTGACGAGCGTATCGCGTCAGCACTGCGAGATCACGCTCGACGAGTCGAAGATCCTGGTGAAGGACCTGGGTTCGAGCAACGGGACGTTCCACAACAGCGTGCGTGTGCAAGAGGCGTCGCTGTCGGCCGGCGACGAGCTGGTGATCGGGCCGGTGGTGTTCACGGTGGTGGTGGACGGGGTGCCGGACCGGATCAAGCCGGTGCGGACGATCTTGAGCAGCTCGATGGCCAGCGCCTCGTATGTGGCCCAGACGGTGGGCGGCGTGGGTTCGAAGGAATCGGGGTCATCGGGCTCGTCGGCGTCTTCGTCGGGGAGCGGTGGCCCGGGCCTGCCCGAGGACGAGGGCATCGAAGCGACGCTGGAGCTCGACGACGACGCGGCGTTGTCTGCCCTGGAGGCGGCGGCCTCGGACGACGGCGATGACGACGACGAGTTCTCGCTGCTGATCGATGAAGAGCTGGAAGACGACCGCGGCTGAGCCGGTGCCGCGCGGACGACCGTGGGGTTCTTGCGGCTCGGTCCGTCTTACTCGGAAGGCGGAGGGGCTTGGTTCTGGCCGTTCTCGGACGTGGCGTTCGCGGCGGCTTTGCCCTGGGGCACCTGGACGCGGAACCCGCACTGGCGGCAGCGGACGGCGCGTCCGCGTGCGGATTGCGGCACCGCGAGGATGGCGCGGCATCGCAGGTTGGGGCAAATCAGGCGGATGGCCTTGTGCATGGTCGCCTCGCGGGCCGCGGGTGGGGGTCTTCCGTGACGGCCTTCAGGGAGTATCGTGCGGCGTCACACCGGACTTGAGCCGCGCCAGCGGGGCGTGGGGGTCTCGGGTGGGCTTGGGACGATGGGGCCGCGATGACGCCCGAGGCATGGATCACGCTGGGGGTGGTGCTGGCGGCGGCGGTGGCGCTGGTGCGCGGGTTGGCGGGGCCGGATGTGATCCTGCTGGGCGCGGTGGCGCTGCTGGTGGGGCTTGGGGTGGTGGACCCCGGCGACGCATTCGCGGGCTTCGGCAACCAGGGCCTGGCGACGGTGGCGGCCCTGTTCATCGTCGTGGCGGGGCTCACGCACTCGGGTGCGGCGGTGATGCTGGTGGACCCGCTGCTGGGCCGGCCCAAGGGTCTTCGGCGGGCGCTGGGGCGTGTGATGGCGCCGGTGGGGGCGCTCAGCGCGTTCTTGAACAACACGGCGGTGGTGGCGCTGGCGCTGCCGGCGGTGCGTCAGTGGGCGCTGCGGATGGACCGGGCGCCGTCGAAGCTGCTGCTGCCGCTGAGCTACGCGGCGATCCTGGGGGGCACGTGCACGCTCATCGGCACGAGCACGAACCTGGTGGTCAACGGGATGCTGATCGAGCAGGCTGCGGCGGGCGGGCCGGACCTGGGGCTGGGGCTGTTCGAGCTGGCGAAGGTGGGCCTGCCGTGCGCGCTGGCGGGGATCGTGTACTGCGTGGTGCTGGGGCCGAAGCTGCTGCCGGACCGTCGGTCGGCGCTGGGCGCGGTGGGTGACGACGTTCGGCGGTACACGGTCGAGATGCAGGTGGACCCCGAGGGCCCCTTGGTGGGCAAGTCGATCGAGCAGGCGGGTCTGCGCAGCCTGCCGGGGTTGTTCTTGGCCGAGCTGCAGCGTGAGGACGAGGTGATCCCGGCGGTGGAGCCGACGCAGCGTTTAACGGGCGGCGACCGGCTGGTGTTTGTGGGCGTGGTGGACTCGGTGGTGGACCTGCGGAAGATCCGCGGGCTTTCGCCGGCGACGGACCAGGTGGACAAGGTGCAGGCGTCGGCGGACCGGCGGGGCCTGGTGGAGGCGGTGGTGAGCGACCACTGCCCGCTGATCGGCCGGAGTATTCGAGAAGGTCGGTTCCGCAGCCGGTATGGCGCGGCGGTGATCGCGGCGGCCCGGGGGGGTCAACGGCTGGAGGGCAAGATCGGCGACATCGTGTTGCAGCCGGGCGACACGCTGCTGCTGGAAGCGACGCCGACGTTCCACCGTCAGCACCGGCACAGCCGTGACTTTTTCTTGGTGCACCTGGCGGAGGAGGCGGCGAGCCCGCGTCACGACCGGGCGTACCTGGCGATCGCGGTGATGGCGGCGATGATGGCCGCGGTGGTGTTTGGGTTTACGAGCATGCTGGGCGCGGCGGCGGTGGCGGCGGCGGCGATGGTGGTGCTGCGGTGCTGCCGTGCGAGCCAGGCGCGTTCGGCGCTCGACTGGCCGGTGCTGCTGACGATTGGCGCGGCGCTGGGGGTGGGCCGCGCGGTGGCGGACAGCGGTCTGGCGGCGGCGCTGGCGTCGGGCATCATTGATCTGGTGGGCGACGACCCGCGCTGGGTGCTGGCGGGCATCTATCTGGTGACGATGCTGCTGACGTCGATCATCACGAACAACGCGGCGGCGGTGTTGATCACGCCGATCGCGTTGGCGGCGGCGGCGGCCGTGGGGGCGAGCCCGGTGCCGTTTGCGGTGGCGGTGATGCTGGCGGCGTCGAACGACTTCGCGACGCCGATCGGCTACCAGACGAACCTAATGGTGTATGGCCCGGGCGGGTACCGGTTTACGGACTACCTGAAGTTCGGGGCGCCGTTGAACCTGATCGTGTTTTTGATCAGCGTGCTTCTGATCCCGTGGGCGTTCCCGCTTTAGCGAGAATGGCGAGTGTGCGGCGCTGGGGGTTGGGCAGCGGCAGGTCGTCGACGTTATGGGATGCTCGCCAGACGCCGGCGCCGGGGCGGAGCCGGCCGGACTCGACGTGCGCCAAGTGCACGGCGTAGCGCAGCCGTTTGTGCGTGGTGAGGTGCTCGAAACGCTCGACCGGTTCGGGGTCGATGGCGGCGACGAGGCCCGTCGTTTCTTTCAGCCAGTCGGCGAGGTCTTGGGCGCTCGCGGGCTCTTTGGCTTCGCGCGTGGGCATCTGCCACATGGCGGACCAGAGGCCGTGGTCGGGGCGCTGGAGCCATAGGAGCTGGTGGTTACGGCGGATGGCGACGACCTGGTGGTGCTCGACGCGCAGCGGCGGCGCTTTGTCTTTGAGCGGGAGCGATTCGGGCTCGCCTTGGGCGCGGGCGAGGCAGTGGTGCTTGAGCGGGCAGGCTTGGCACTTGGGGGCGCGGGGCGTGCAGACGGTGGCGCCGAGCTCCATGAGGGCTTGGTTGACGTCGCCGGGGTTGCGTGAGTTTTCGACGAAGCGGCCGGCCCAGGTCCAGAGCGTGTCTTGGGTGGGTTTGGCCTGGAGTGGCGTGGTGATGTGGCGCCAGCGGGACAGGACGCGGGCGACGTTGCCGTCGACGATGGGCTCCCGCCGACCGAAGGCGATGGAGGCGACGGCGCCGGCGGTGTAGCGGCCGACCCCCGGGAGGTTGCGCAGCTGGTCGGCGGTGTCGGGCAGCTCGCCTTGGTGGTGCTGGGCGCAGTGGATCGCGGCGCTTCGGAGGTTGCGGGCCCGGCGGTAGTAGCCCAGGCCCTGCCAGAGGCGGAGGACTTGTTGCTCGTCGGCGGCGGCGAGGTCGGCGAGTGTGGGCAGCGCGTGGAGGAAGCGCTCGAAGTAGGGCAGGGCGGTGTCGACGCGCGTCTGCTGGAGCATGGCCTCGCTGACGAGCACGCGGTAGGGGTTGGGGCGTCCCGTGGCGGGGTCGTGCTTCCGCCAGGGGAGCTCGCGGGCGTGTCGGCGGTACCAGCGGAGTAGGCGTGCGCGGGCGGGGGCGACGTGGGCGGGATCGGCTTGTGGCGCGGGTTGGGTGCGCGGTGTTGACCGGGGCATGGGGCGACCTTACCGTCGGCCGCGGCGGTGGATCGGGTCGCGCGGGCCCGTGCGAACCGCCGACGCGTGCGCGAGCAACCCCATGTGCGGCATCGCGGCGATCGTGGGCGGCGGACCGGCGGCGCCGGGGCTGTACGAGGCGCTCACGGTGTTACAGCACCGGGGTCAGGATGCCGCGGGCATGGTGACGTGCGAAGGGCGTCGGCTCGACCTGCACAAGGGCGGCGGCTTGGTGCGCGACGTGTTCGACCAGCCGGCGATGGAGTCGCTGCGCGGGTCGATGGGCGTGGCGCACGTGCGCTATCCGACGGCGGGGGGGTGCTCGGAGGCCGAGGCCCAGCCGATCTACACCAACGCGCCCTACGGCATCGCGCTGGCGCACAACGGGAACCTCACCAACGCGAGCCGGTTGGCCCAGGAGCTGTTCCAGACCGACCGGCGGCACATCAACACGCGCAGCGACTCGGAGGTGCTGCTGAACGTGCTGGCGCACGAGCTCATGGGGAGCGGCGCGGCGGCGCCGACGCCGGAGCTGGTGTTCGACGCGGTGTCGCGCTTGCACCAGCGGTGCCGGGGCGCGTACGCGGCGGTGGCGCTGATCGTCGGTCACGGCGTGCTGGGGGTGCGCGACCCGTGGGGCATCCGGCCGTTGGTCTTGGGCCGTCGCGAGGCGGGGATGTTCGGCGCCGAGCACATGCTCGCGAGCGAGTCGGTGGCGCTGGAGTCGCAGGGGTTTGAGCTGGTGCGCGACGTGGCGCCGGGCGAGGCGGTATATCTCACGCCCGACGGCGCGGTGCACAGCCGCGTGTGCGCCCAGAAGACGGCGTCGCGGCCGTGCTTGTTCGAGTTGGTGTACCTGGCCCGGCCGGACTCGACGCTCGACGACATCAGCGTGTACAAGGCCCGGCTGCGGATGGGCGAGCGGTTGGCGCAGCAGATCTTGCGCGACGCGCCCGACCACGGGTTCGACGTGGTGATGCCGATCCCGGATTCGGGTCGCACCGCGGCGCTGGAGCTCGCGAACCACCTGGGGGTGAAGTATCGGGAGGGGTTCATCAAGAACCGGTACATCGGCCGCACCTTCATCATGCCCGGGCAGGCGGTGCGCGCGAGTTCGGTGAAGCGGAAGCTGCACCCGATCGGTTTGGAGTTCGCCGGTCGCAATGTATGCCTGGTGGACGACTCGATTGTGCGTGGGACCACCTGCAAGCAGATCATCCAGCTGGCGCGCGACGCGGGCGCGGCGCAAGTCACGTTCTGCAGCGCCGCGCCGCCGGTGCGTTATCCCAACGTTTACGGCATCGACATGCCCGCGGCGGACGAGCTCGTGGCGCACGGGCGCAGCGTGGAGGAGGTTTGCCGGCTCATCGGCGCCGACCGTTTGATCTATCAGGAGCTGGACGACTTGATCGAGGCGTGCAAGCGGCCGTCCGCGGGCATCGAAGCGTTTGAAGACTCGGTCTTCACCGGCCGGTACGTCACCGGCGACGTGGACGAGGTGTTCTTCGCGCAGCTGCGTTCGGAGCGCAGCGACGCGGCGAAGGCCCGGGCCGCCGAGCGCACGGCAGCGGCGGACGGCGGGGGCGCGCGCACGACCGCGTCGGCCGCGTCACCGTGATGGGGCGGCATGTGCGTCGCCCCGGTTGCGAGGTTTTGGCTTGACCTACCGCTGCGTCCGAGTTCCTGAGTTTGGCGGGCCCGAGGTGTTTCACGTGGAACGCCGGGCCGATCCGCCCGAGCCGGGGTCGGGGCAGGTGCGCATCGCGCTGACGAGCATCGGCCTGAACCACGCCGAGTTGATGGCGCGCGAAGGGAGGTACAAGCTCGCGTCGGGCGACCCGCCGTTCGTCCCGGGCCTCGAGGGCGGCGGCGTGATCGACGCGGTCGGTGATGGGGTGGACGCCGGTCGTTTCGGCGAGCGGGTGTCGCTGTCGCCCGTGGTCACGCGGCTCTCGGCCGGCTTCGGCGGGACCTACCGCAGCCACTACGTCTGTCCCGCCGTCGACGCGTTGCCCGCGCCGCCGGGAGTGCCCGACGATCAGCTCGGCGCGCTCTGGCTGCCGTACCTCACGGCCTGGGGTTGCCTGGTCTGGCTGCACGGCCTGGACCGCAAGCCCGGGCAGACGGTGGCGATCCCCGCGGCGTCGTCGAGCGTCGGCCTGGCCGCGGCGCAGGTCGTCCGGGCTCACGGCGGCACGCCGATCGGCCTGACCACCCGCCCGGGTAAAGTCTCGCTTATACAAGAACTTCCCGAGAGCGGCTTTGAGCATGTCCTCGCAACACGCGACGACTCGGGCGCCGAAGCCGACTGGCGCAAGCGGCTCAAGGGCCTTACGGGCGGGCGCGGCGTCGACGTGTTCTTCGACCCCGTGGCGGCCGGGCCGTACCTGTCGACCGAGATCCGCTGCCTGGCGCCGGGCGGGGCGGTGTACGTCTACGGCCTGCTCGGCGAGCCGGGGCCGGTCGACGTGTTCCCGCTGATCCGGCTGGGGGCCAAGGTCGAGGGCTACGTCAACGGGCGCCTCGAAACAGCCGACGAGCCCTGGCGCGACGGCTGCCGGCACGTCTTCGACGGCTTCGCTCAGGGCCGCTACCGCCAACACATCGGCGGCCGGTGGGCCCTCGAAGACGTCGCCCAGGCCCACGAAGCCATGGCCCGCGGCGGGCACGTCGGCAAGCTGCTGCTGGTCCCGTGAGCGGCGATGCGGCGGCCGGCTTTCTCGGTCTTCCGGGGTCGATACACTCGCCGCCCATGGCCGTCCCGCTCTTCGATCTCACCCTGCAGCACGAGCAGCTCCGCCCCGAGCTCCGGCGGGCCTTCGAGTCGGTCGTCGACTCGGGCCACTTCATCATGGGGCCGGCGGTCGAGGCGTTCGAGACCAAGCTCGCCGAGTTCTGCGGCGTCAAGCACGCCATCGGCGTCAGCAGCGGCGCCGACGCGCTCACCGTCATCCTCATGGCGCTCGACCTCGCGCCCGGAGACGAGGTCATCACCAGCCCCATGGCCTACGTCCACGTCGCCGGCGCCATCCAACGCGCTGGCGGCACGCCCGTGTTCGCCGACATCAACCCGCGCACCTTCAACCTCGCGCCCGAGTCCATCGAGGGCGCCATCACGCCCAAGACCCGCGCGATCCTGGCCCCGCACCTCTTCGGCCTGTCGGCGAACCTCGAGGCCATCCTCGCCATCGCCAAGGCGCACGGCTTGCGGGTGATCGAAGACGCCGACCAGGCCATCGGCGCCCGCTACCAAGACCGCCAGGTCGGCGCCATCGGCGACGCCGGCGCCATGAGCTTCTTCCCCACCAAGAACCTCGCCGCCCTGGGCGACGCCGGCGCCGTGCTCACCAACGACGACGCCCTGGCCCAACGCGTCCGCACCATGCGCTTCCACGGCATCCAGGGCGACTACACCGTCCACCGCCTCGGCGGCGCCTTCCGGCTCGACGCCATGCAGGCCGCCATGCTCCTGGTCAAGCTGCCCTACGTCGAGCAGTGGACCGCCCGCAGGCGCGAGATCGCCGAGCGCTACCGCAAACGCCTTGACGACGTCCAGGTCACCTGCCCCTTCGAGGACGAGCACCGCCGACACGCCTTCAACCAGTACACCATCCGCGTCCGAGCCGGCGGCCGCGAGCCGCTGCGCCACCACCTCGCCGCCTGCGAGATCGGCTGCCGGGTCTACTACCCACGCCCCCTGCACCTCCAGCCCTGCTTCGACCACCTGGGCTACGAGCCCGGCGCCCTGCCCGAGGCCGAGCGCGCCTGCGACGAGGTCCTGAGCATCCCCATCTTCACCGAGATGACCAAAGACCAGCAGGACCACGTCATCCAAGCCATCCGCGACGTTTTCGCGGGCGATTAGCCCCCAGCGGGGTACACTTGCATCGCATGCGGGGTTTGGGCGCCGGCGCCCGCCGCCCCGCGCCAAGGCGGCCCGCCGTGCCCAGCCCAGAACCCCACGCCCAGACCTGCCTCTCCCTCGCCGAGGACCCCGCGCGCCCGCTCATCCGGCTGCGCGACATCCACAAGGGCTTCGGCGGACCCGCCGTCCACCAGGGCGTCTGCCTAGACATCCCCCGCGGACGCGTCACCGTCTTGCTCGGACCCTCCGGCACCGGCAAGAGCGTCCTGCTCAAGCTCGTCGTCGGCCTCCTCCGGCCCGACGCCGGCGAGGTCTGGTTCGACGACCACCGCATCGACCAGCTCCCCGAACGCCAGCTCGTGACCCTCCGCAAACGCGTCGGGTTCCTCTTCCAAATGGCGGCCCTGTTCGACTCCCTCGACGTCGGCGCCAACATCGAGTTCCCCCTGGTCGAGCACACCCAGCTCAAGCCCGCCGAGCGCGCCAAACGCGTCGCCCGCGTCCTCGAACTCGTGGGCCTGCCCGGCATCGAACGCAAGATGCCCGCCGAGCTCTCCGGCGGCCAGCGCAAGCGCGTCGCCCTGGCCCGCGCCGTCGTCCTCGAACCCTGCCTCATCCTCTACGACGAGCCCACCACCGGGCTCGACCCCATGTCGTCCGACGTCATCAACGAGCTCATGGGCGCCCTCTCACGCGAGATGGGTCTCACCAGCGTCGCCGTCACCCACGACCTCGTGAGCGCACGCAAGATCGGCGACCGCTTCGTCCTGCTCTCCGACGGCAAGGTCGTCGCCGAGGGCGCCCCGGCCGAGTTCGATGCCAGCCCCGACCCCCTGGTCCGCAGGTTCATGGACGGCCAGGCCGACCCCGACGACATCGCCCGCATCCGACAGGCCTTCGGCCCCGGCTCGGTCCGCGCCGCCGCCCAGCGCCAAGCCGTGCCCTTCCCGCGACCCGAGCGCCGCCGCAAGCCCCGCCGACCGCCCGTCCAAGGCGCCGCCGGCTAAGCTGTCTCCGCTCCGCAGGGCAAGGCCGCCCGCGGGCGCGGGAACCACCCACCCATGAGCGAACGGGCTCGCAACGCGCTGGTCGGACTCACGACCGTCGTCGCCCTCCTGGGCTTCGCCGGCATGATGCTCGCCTTCGGAAGCTTCTCCAACCCCTGGGGCAAGTCCTACGACCTCACCGTCCGCCTCGACGACGCCGGCGGCCTGCGCGAAGGCTCACGCGTCACCCTCGGCGGCATCCCCATCGGCAACGTCACCCACGTCGCCTACGGCGATGGCCCACGCGACATCCGCGTCACCGCCCAAGTCGAAGGCGACACCCCCATCCCCCAAGGCGTCACCGCCGAGGTCAGACAGGCCGTCGTCGGAGGCGGAAGCACGCTCGCGCTCATGCTCCCCGCCGACGTCGCCCCGGGCCCGGCCCTCGCGACCGACGGCACCGCCCAGGTCAACGGCGTCGTCATCTCGCCCGGAGACGCCGTCGTCGCCGCGCTCGACAAGATCCTCCGCGAGCCCGCCCAAGACTTCCACACCTTTGTCGAGTCCTTCGCGCCCCTGGCCGACTCGGTCACCGGCGTGCTCGGCGACGAGCAGGTCCAAGCCGACCTCCGCGACACCCTCGCCAACGCCGGCGAGGTGATCGCCAAGCTCACCACCACCGCCGACAAGCTGGGCGCACTCGCCGACGAGGCGCCCGAGCTGCTCGAAACCACCCGCGTTTCCGTGCGCGACCTCGCCGCCGACTACCGCAAGGTCGCCGAAGACCTCTCCGCCGTCCTCCAACGCGCCGACGCCGTCGCCACGAAGATCGACGAGGGTCAGGGCGCCGCCGGCCGGTTCCTCAACGACCCCGCCCTCTACGACAACCTCGCCGACGCCGCCGAGCGGCTCCAGTCCGCCATCGACGAAGCCCGCGCGCTCATCCGCCAGCTCCGCGAAGAGGGCCTCCAGGTCGAGCTCTAGCCCTCGCGCCATCGCACCATGAAATACGCACTGGTCATCCCCGACGGCGCCGCCGACTCCCCCCTCGAACAGCTCGACGGCAAGACGCCCCTCCAAGCCGCCCACACCCCGAACCTCGACCGCCTGGCCCAACTCGGCCGCGTCGGCTCCGTCGCCACCACGCCCCCCGGCATGCCCTGCGGCAGCGACGTCTGCTCCATGTCCCTCGTCGGTTACGACCCCGCCAAGTACCACACCGGCCGCGCCCCCCTCGAAGCCGCCGCCCTCGGCGTCGACATCGGACCCACCGACTGGGTCTTCCGCGTCAACTGCGTCACCGTCATCGACGGCAAGATGCAAGACCACTCCGCCGGCGCCATCTCCTCCGCCGAATCCGCCCAGATCCTCAAAGACTTCGCCGACCAGCTCGACTGGCCCGGCGCCGAGCTCATCCCCGGCGTCGGCTACCGCAACATCCTCCTCGACCGCTCCGGCGGCGACTGGTCCGAGCTCGAATCCACCCCGCCCCACGACATCCCCGGACAGCCCCTCCGCAAGCACCTGCCCACCGGCGGCAAGAACGCCGACAAGCTCCGCGCCTTCATCGAGCAGTCCGCCGCCTTCCTCGCCGCCCACCCCGTCAACCTCACCCGCACCGAGATGGGCGAGTCCCCCGCCACCCACCTCTGGCCCTGGGGCCAGGGCAGCAAGCCCGCGCTGCCGGCGTTCCAAGACAAGTACGGCCTCAACGGCGCCATGATCACCGCCGTCGACCTCCTCGCCGGCATCTGCAACCTCGTCGGATGGACACGCATCGACGTCCCCGGCCAGACCAGCTACCACGACAACGACTACGCCGCCGCCGGCCGGTACGCCGTCGACGCCCTGGCCGACTATGACCTGGTCTGCGTCCACATCGAAGCCCCCGACGAAGCCGCCCACGCCGCCGACGCCGCCACCAAGGTCGCCGCCATCGAAGCGATCGACGAGCACGTCGTCGGCCCCGTCGCCAACGCGCTCCACCTCGACCGCGCCGCCGACGAAGACGCCGACCAAGACGACTCCGTCGGCCGAATGCTCGTCCTGCCCGACCACTACACCCTGGTCGACACCCGCAAGCACGACCCCACCCCGCCCCCGTTCCTCGTCGTCGGCCGCCGCATCCGCAACGTCGTCCCCCGACCCTTCACCGAGGCCGGCGCCGCCGACTCCGACCTCCACATCGAACACGGCCACGAACTCATGGAGTACTTCCTCCGCTCGGGGCTGCGGCACTAGCCATTTAGCTCCGCACCCTTACAGCCGCTCGACGAGAGACTTGCCAAACCGAAGTCTGTGGCTGACCAGACCACGCCAGCAGACTTCCAAGCTGCACCAGGGACGCAGCAGGAAGTGCCACCCCCTGCTCCGGGTCTCGCGCTCGATCGCAACGTCGGCATCAATCCGCCCGGGCGAGATGAACCATCCGTGTTTTTCGCGGACGGCATCGACGGCTTCCCGATGATGTCGCCAACGCTCAAGCGAGCTCACGCCCCCGAAGCTCTGTACGTAGCAATACTTCGGTTGGGGCATGAGTAGGCTGCCCTTGTTATGGCCCGTCAATACCCAGGCAAATGGCTTCTGGGCCAGAATGGTGACAAAGTCGATGTAAAACTCCTCTTCGCCGGGCCATTGCATGTGATAGAAGAACGTGTTGCTTTCTCCACGGCGCCAAACCAGCGCATGTAGCGACCCGTATATCGTTCTCAGCACATAGCTCCCCTCAAACGCAAACCCCTCCGCTATAAGGAAAGCAGGGTCTAGGCGGGCTTCAGCCTCAGTTCGCGTGTCAGGGGCCTCCAAGGCTAGATCGGGTCTTACCCGAGTCGTCGCCATTGAGATGGCCGCAAGCCAGCCGATGAGCAGAGGTGGCCCGAGAACAAGAAGTGCAAGCCAAATCAAGCATGGCCACAAACTAGGCAACGGCAGTCTCCGTGCCACTTCTTGAGTCACCCCTCGGCGATCAACTTACGAGCACGATTCGCACACTCTCACACCCGGTCCGCCACCTTCGTCTCATGCAGTAGGTGCTTGCCCACCCAGTACCGCCAGACCATCAGCAGCATCAGCCACGGCCGGGCCGACACATACGCCGCGTCACGCCGCACCGAACGCTCCAGCACCTCGCCGGCGTCCAGGTCCAGACCCTCCACGTCCACGCCGTGCTTCTCCGCCACCGCGCCCTCGGCCTCTTGGTGCAACTCCCACATCACGCGCATCGTCTTGCCCGTGAACGTCTGCACGTAAGAGCCCGGCGGCTTAGGCACCACCCACCCGTCCTTCGCCGTGCCCGTGGTCACCGTCACGCCCTTGTCCCACGACAAGATGCTCTCGATATCAACGTGCACCCGGCCCGCACCCGCCACCAGCAGCGCCGCGATGAACGCCGGGTCCCGCCCTTGACGCCACATCATGGCCCCCGCCTCGGTCACCGGCGTCTTCACCACATACCCGCCCACAAACTCGAACCCCGCCTCGCGGAGGAACTCCGCCCCCACCTCCGGCTCCGCCGCCAAACGCGTGATCGCCTCCTGGTCAGGGTCCATCCGCGTGACCCTCACCGCGCGAAACGCCACCAACTGCAGCCCGCCCGCCAGCAACGGCAGACCCACGAAAAACAGCACCGCAACGCCCACGATCCATGGCCAGTACATGCGTGAGTCTCCGTCTAACCCGGCAGCGACCGGCTGAACACGATCATGAGCAGCCTACATCAGCTCGGCGACCGTCTTGTTGTGACGAAGGTGCTGCCCAATCCAGTAGCGCCACACGAACACAGGCCAGAGCCAAGGCTTGAGCGCGAAGTGCTTCCCGAGCTCCGCGTACACATGCGTAAGCAGCCGCACAACATCCACCTCATAGGGCTGCACCTCGAGCCGAAGACCCTCGACAACCGCAACTTCAGCCTCCTGGTGTCGGCGCCAAAGCGTGCCCAGGTCGGCGCCCTCGAACGTCTGCAAATAAGCCCGCTTGGGCAGCGGCGGTAAGTGGCCCGACTTCGCCGTTCCGGTGCTGACCGAGACCCCACTCTCCCAAGACAAGACACTGACAAACGCAATCTGCGGTTCTTTGGCGCCCGCCACCATCGCAGCCATCAGAAACGCCGGATCGTTGGGTTGCTTCCATAGCGCGATGTCGGATTCCGCCGCGAGGCTCTTCTCTGCGTAGCTGCCTAGGTAGGCGAAGCCCCAGCTCGCCAGCTCCTCCGTATCGAGCTGCAACTCTTCAAGCAGTTCTCGATCCTCGGCCGCGTCCTTCGGCACGAAGCGCACCCGGCAGACCGAGCCCAGGACCAACAACCCCATCGCAAACGGCACGATCAGTAAGTACAGCGTGACGCAGAAGACCAGTATCTCAAGCCAGATCATGCGATCCCCCCGCGGAACTGCGTCGAGTACTACCGCCCCCAGCC
>JBCCXV010000008.1:0-20458 GCA_039191195.1 Planctomycetota bacterium | reverse complement strand
CTGCGCCAAGTGCTACCACATCGCGGCGGTATTCCGCACGGCGGGCCACCCCGATTCGTACTACTACGACATCAACCTCGAGGCGACGCGCGGGCTGCTCGACGTGGCTCGTAAGCTCGGCGTTGAAAGGGTGGTGCACTGCAGCACCGGCGGCGTGCACGGGCACATCCGCAACCCGCCGGCGAACGAGGACGCGCCGTACGCCCCGGGCGATGTGTATCAGCGCAGCAAGCTCGACGGCGAGCTGATGTGCCAGGAACGCGCCAAGGCCGGCGAGCCGATCGCGATCTTCCGGCCGGGCCCGATCTACGGGCCGGGCGACACGCGCTTCCTCAAGCTGTTCAAGGCGCTCTCGAGCGGGCGGTTCCGGATGATCGGTCGGGGGGAGGTCCGTCTGCACCTGACGTACATCGACGACCTGGTCGACGGCATCGTGCGTTGCGGCGAGCGGCCCGAGGCGCTGGGCGAGGTGTTCATCCTCGCCGGTTTGGATGCGCCCAAGCTCAAGGACCTGATGCCGATGATCTGCGCTTCGATGGGGGTGAAGCCGCCGAAGGGCAACATCCCGTTGGCGCCGGTGAAGGCCGCGGCGTACTTGTGCGAGATGGTTTGCATCCCGCTGCGGATTGAGCCGCCGTTGCACCGCCGGCGGGTGGGCTTTTTCACGCACCACCGGGAGTTCGACATCTCCAAGGCGAAGGAGTTGTTGGGGTACGACCCGAAGGTGGGCGCCGACGAGGGCATGGCGGCGTCTTGCCGTTGGTGTATCGAGCAGGGTCTGATGCCGCCGACGCCGGGCATCCCGGGCGCGTCGCCCGCGGGCGCTTAGGCGTGGATCGAACCGAAGGGCACACGCGATGACCGACAGCGAACCTCCGGCGCCGCACGAGATCGTCCGTGGCGAGGCCGACTCCGAAGTGCGGAAGGTCTTGAAGGACGAGAAGACCTCGGCCCTGGCCAAGTACCGCGCGTTGTCGGTCGGGCGCGAAGGGATGTGGCCGCTGTTCAAGCACGAGTTCATCACCACGGCGCTGACGCTGGCGCCGGGCGCGATGGGTTTGCTGCTGCGTCAGAAGTTGTACCGGCTGATCATCGGCCGCATGGGGGGGGGCGTGGCGATCGGGCGTGGGGTGACGCTGCGGCACCCGCACCGGATCCACATCGGCCGGGGCGTGGTGATCGACGACCACTGCGTGCTCGACGCCAAGGGCGACGCAGACGTGACGCTGGAGATCGGCGACGGCGCGGTGATCGGGCGGAACACGGTGCTGTCGTGCAAGGGCGGTTCGCTGCGGATCGGGGCGGGGGCGAACATCTCGGTCAACTGCACGCTGCTGTCGGAAACTCGGATGGACATCGGCGAGAAGGTGCTGATCGCCGGCCACAGCTACCTGATCGCGGGGGGTAACCACGGGATCGACCGGACCGACATTCCGATTGTCGACCAGCCGGTGGTGCAGAAGGGCGGCCTGACCGTGGGCTCTGGCGCCTGGATCGGGGCGGGGGCTCGGGTGCTCGACGGCGTCACGGTGGGCCAAGGCGCGGTTGTGGCGGCCGGATCGGTCGTGCGGGACGACGTGCCTGAGCACGCGATCGTGGGCGGGGCGCCGGCGAAGGTGCTGCTGTTCCGGGGCGAGTCCCCGGCGCCCAAGTTGGCCGTCTAGGGCCGGTTTTGCCGACGCAGGAGCGGGTGCCCTGGGTCCGTGCGGGATGATCGGACCCGCCCGGCGCGGGGGTCCTTTCCGCCTTCGGCGATCGGGTACGCTCGCCCGCGTCGGGGGGCCCAGGCCCCTGGGCGCCCCCGGAGCCGCCTGCTCGCGCATGAGTGAGACCCCGCCCAACCCCAGCCCGGACGACGCGCCGGCCCCGGCGGCGGGCGCGGCGGCGGTGAACCCGCTTGGACCGGCCGCGCCGACGCCGACGCTGGTCAACCGTAAGAAGCTGCTGTTGAAGAAGGCGCCGGCGGCGGTGATCAGCTTCGGCTACTTGTTCTGGGTTTTGCGGTCGTCGGACCTGAGCAAGACGGCCGAGCTGTTCCTCGACGCCGACTGGCTGCTGGCGTTCGTGTTCGTCATCGTGACGCCGGGTTTCACGCTGATTTCGGCGTACAAGTGGAAGGTGCTGCTCGACGCCCGGGGGGCGCACTTCTCGCTGGAAGAGCTGTTCAAGCTCTACATCATCGGGCAGTTCTACAACAACCTGCTGCCCAGCTCGGCCGGGGGCGACGTGGTGCGCACCGCGGTGCTGCGCAAGCGTTGCGGGTCGGGCGAGGTGGCCGTGAGCTCGGTGCTCATGGAGCGGTTCACCGGGCTGGTGGTGCTGGTGCTGTTGTCGGCGCTGGCGCTGGTGCTGGCGTGGGACGAGTTGCGGGGCGAGACCAAGTTGATGGCGTACGCGATCACGGGCACGGCGGTGGGGCCGGTGGTGATGGCGCTCGCGATCAGCCGTCGGTGCCTGCGCTTGGCCCAGCGGATGACGTCGCACCTCAAGTTCACGCACGGCCCGATGGAGAAGATCGCGAAGGTTCAGTCGACGCTGTGGATGTACATGGGCCACCGCGAGGCGATGGCGAAGGCCATGTTCGCGTCGATCGGCTTCTACGCGCTGGCGATCCTGACGCTCTGGCTGGCCTGCCACACCCTGGGGGTGCCGGTGAGCGCGACCGACGCGGCGCTGGCGATGCCCATCGTGATGGCGATCATCCTGCTGCCGATCTCGATCAACGGGATCGGCCTGCTGGAGTGGTCGCTGAAGGTCTGCCTGGCCCGGCTGGGGTACGGAGACGAGATCGGCTTCGCCGCGGCGCTGATCATCCGGGCGCGCGACCTGGCGTGGTCGGCGCTGGGCTACTTCGCGGTGACGCACTACGGGTTGGTGAAAGACCTGCGTACGGCCGCGGCGGCGGCGAAGGGCCAGCCGCCCCCGCCTTCGAGCGTGGAGCTCCCGCCGGTGGACCCGGCGGCATCGGGCGATGTGGAAGCGGGGATGGGCGGCTCGCGTGGGTGAGCCAACGGGCGTGGTCGCTGATGTTTCGCCACTGGCTTGCGGAACACCGGCGCCCCGCTGTGATGGACCATATTCAAGGGGAACGCTCAACGATGTCTGAGTCCAGTGCACCAAGTAAGGGCGGTTCGGCGTTAGGGGCGCCCGGGTTTTGGCGGTCGCGGTGGCCCGCGGTGGTTGGTTGGGTGTTGCTCTTGGGCGCCGGCGCGTTCTTGCGGTTCCACCGTCTGGGGACGCTGGGGCTTTGCGCCGACGAGGGGTTCATGTACCTGGCGGTGCGGGGCATTCTGGAGCGTGGCTCGCCGGTGCTGGAAACGGGTTTCGCGTATACGCGCGGGCCGCTGCTGCTGTACATGCAGGCGTGGTCGGCGGAGCTGTTCGGGCTCGGGCCGTTTGCGCTGCGGTTCCCCGCGGCGGTGTTCGGCTTGGCGTGCGTGCCGGTGGCGTATGCCGTCGGGCGGCTGCTTCTGGGATCGCCCTACGGCTGGGTGCTCGCGGCGGTGGTGGCGCTGTCGGGCTGGGAAGTCGAGATGTCGCGGTACGCGCGCTTCTACACGCCGTTGCAGTTTGGGGCGCTCGCCGCGGTGGCGTGTTTCGTGGTTGGGTTTGTCAACGGTCGGTCTTGGCTGGCGCGGGTTGGGTTTGTGCTGGCGGTCGCGTTCGCGTTATCGCTGCACCCCTTGGCGATTACGCTGGCGGTGTTGCCGCTGCTATGGACGGTGGCGCGGGGCGTTTCGATGCGGTCGCGGGTGCTGGGCGCGGCGGGTACGGGCGTGATTCTGGCCGGTTTCGTGGTGATCGGACAGGTGGAAGAGCGTTGGGCCCAAGGGCTGATGACCGGCGCGGCCACGGAACTCGAGATCACGGATCAGGTGAAGGACGCCGACGAACTTGGGCCTTCGCTCAACGTGGGGGGGCAGCAGGTGTTGTTGCCGACGCTCCGCGGCGTTCAAGCACTGGTTGGGGCGTCGTCGAAGTGGGCGCTGCTGTCCTGGGCGGCCGTGCTGGCGGCCGGGGTGGGGCTGTTCGTCACGGCGCTGCGGAAGCCGGCGCGGCCGGGCGAGTCGCGCGGGCCCGAGTGGGTGTTCGGAGGGCTGGCGCTCGCGTCGTCGGCGGCGGGCCTGTTCATGCTGGCGCTGGTGGGCGTGCTCGGGATGCTCGCGTGGCGGACCCGGCGGTGGTCCGATTTGTGCCGGGCCCCGGTCGCGTGGACGCTCGTCGGTGTCTTGGGCGCGATGGGGCCGCAGTTGGTGGGCGGATACTGGAACTTGGGGATCGGCAAGCAGCAGGCGGTTGCCCGCTTGTTTGACTATCCGGACTTGGGCGGATTCTTGATCAAGTGGCTGTGGTGGGGCTGGCCGGTGGTCGGGTTGCTGCTCGCGGTCGGCGTGATCGCCGTGAGCGTGGGCGGATCGACGCGCGACGACGGCAAGCTCCGCGGGGGTTACGTGCTGGTGGGGTCGATGGTCGGCGGGCTGTGCGTCTGCGGCTTGGTGGGCGGCTACTTCAGTGAGTCGCGCTACTTCTATCACCTGTACCCGACGCTGCTGCTCATCGCGGCGTATCCCGTGGTCGAGATCGGGCGCTGGGCGACACGCCGGGGCGTGCCCATCGCGTTGGTGGCGGTGGTGCTCTCGGGCGCGACGGCGTTTGCGGTGGACGACCTGGACCCGCGCTCGGGTTGGAACCCCGCGACGCGTGGGTATGGCGACCTGCGGAACCGAGTGCGTTCGATCTTGAACTGGGGCGCCTTCGCCGACTACCACGCCGACCACGCGGGTTTGGGCGCCTGGGTGCAAGCGCAGCGCAAGCCCGGCGACTTGGTGGTGGTGACGGGCCCGCCTCACATGACGGCGCTCTACAAGGCCTACTGCCCGCCGGTGGACGTAGCGATCACCCAGATGCAGCTGTTTACGCGGGTCCGCTCGGGCGACAACGGCTTGCTCATCGACGGCGTGACCGGTTGCGAGCTCTACGGCGACGACCCCGAGGCGCTGCACGCGCGGTTCGAGGCCGTGCGCGCCGCCGGCGGGGACGTTTGGATCCTGACCGACGAGCGTGTGATGGGGCGGGAAGCGCTTCTGTCGGACCGGATGAAGGGCTGGCTGAGTCAGGCGAGCGCCGCGCCGGCGCACGTCGGCGCCGACGGCCGTACTTGGGTGCTGCGGTGGCCGGAGGGTGCTGCGGCACCTGAGCCGTCGGTTGAGCTTGATGAAGCGACGGGGGCGGAGCCTTGAACGAGGCGGTTCGCGCCGAGCCGTTTGGGCCCCGGGTGCGCGTGGGGTCGGTATGGTTCGACCCGGCCACCGAGGCCGGCGTGGTGGATCACATCCGAAGCGAGTTGACCGGTGGGCGCGGCGGTTGGGTGATCACGTCGAACCTGGACCACGTGCGTCGGGCCGGGCGTGACCCCGAGTTCGCCGGGATGCTGCGTGAGGCCGAGGTGGTGACGGCCGACGGCATGCCGGTGGTGTGGGCCAGTCGTGTGGGCGGGCGCGCGGTGCCCGAGCGGGTGGCGGGTTCGTCGATGACGCCGGGGCTGTGCCGTGCGGCGGCCGAGGCGGGGCGGCCGGTGTACCTGCTGGGCGGGGCGCCGGGCGTGGCGGAGAAGGCGGCCGGGTGGCTCCGGGAGCAGATGCCGGGCCTCGACGTGGCGGGGTTCGAGTGCCCGCCGATGGGGTTTGAGCGCGACCCGGCCGAGGTCGAGGCGATCGGTCGTCGGGTCGCCGCGTCGGCGGCGGGTGGCCCCGGGTTGGTTTTGGTCGCGTTGGGTTCGCCGAAGCAAGAGAAGCTGATCCGGGCGATCCGCGGGGCCTGTCCGGGGGCGTGGTGGGTTGGGGTGGGCATCAGCCTGAGCTTCTTGGTGGGCGACGTGCAGCGGGCGCCGGCGTGGATGCAGCGGACCGGGTTGGAGTGGGTACACCGGCTCGCGCAGGAACCCAAGCGTCTGTTCCGCCGATACTTGGTGGACGGCTTGCCCTACGCGGGCTGGCTGATGGCGTTGTCGGCTTGGCGGCGGGTCACGGGCGGGGGCCGGGCGTAGCGCGTTAGGCTGGCGGCCCCACGGCTGCGCCCCGCGCAGCGGCTTGCGAGTAAGGAGCCAGGCCCGGCGGTGTCGGAGACAGACCCCCCCATGCGTTTGAGGCTGACCGACGAGGTGTCGGGCGCCGCGCCCGGTTCGGGCGTGTCGGTGGCGCGTGCGCTGGTGCTGTTGGCCGGGTCGGTGCGGGCCAACGCCATGCGCCGGATGACGGGGCGGCCCGGGCTGCGCATGCCGGTGTCCGACGGGCGTACCGTGCTGGACTGCTGGCGGGAGCAGGCGATGGCGTTAGCGGAGTCCGGCGGCATCGCGAAGCTGCCGGTGCGGGTCGTGATCGACCAGGACGCGACGATCCACCCCGAACGGTTGAGCGTGGGGCCGGTGTCGCTGAGTATCGAGCAAGACCCGGCGGACCTCCGTGGCACGGGCGGGCTGCTTCGCGACATCGCCAACGAGTACGGCGACGACGACCGCCTGCTCGTGGCCCACGCGGCTCAGCTGCTATTCGAGCCGTTGTCGTCGCTCACGCAGCGGCTGGCCGCGCCCGGGGCCGATGTGTCGATCATGACCACGCCCGAGGGGGTTCCGGCCGGGCTCATGCTGATTCGGTGTGGGGCGCTGAAAGACATTAACCCCGTAGGCTTTGTGGACCTCAACGAGCAGGCCTTGCCCGAAATCGCCAAGCACCACGACGTGCGGGTGGTCCGGCACGGCGGGCCGGGCGGCCGGAGCCTGCGGACGCTGTCGGGGTATCTGGGGGCGCTGCGGGATTACCACGAGCGGTCGGCGGGGCTCGGGGCGGACCCGTCGCCCTACGCGGAGCGGTGGCGGCCGAGCTTCGGGATCGTCGAGGCCGGGGGCGAGGTCGGCGACGGAGTCGTGCTGCACGACGCCGTGGTGCTCGACGGGGCCCGGATCGGCGAGGGGGCGGTGGTCGTGCGCTCGGTGGTCTGCGGCGGGGTGGAGGTGGAGAAGGGCGCCGAGGTGATCGACCGCGTTCTGGGCCCGGGCTCGGGGCCGCTGCCCAAGAAAGTGGCCAAGCGCAAAGGTTGACCCGACGTCGCGGGGATTCGGGCCTGGGCCGATCCGATCCGCTCCAGCCCGCCCAAACGGTACAGCCGGCGGGTTTGGGCCACGGCCGGCGCGCCGGGACGATCCTTTCTCGGACCCTGGGCGTACCGGGGTCTCAGAGGCGGCCGCCGAGGCAGAAACGGCCGGGAGTGCGGGTGGATCGCCCGCGGGCCTGGGCCGATGATCCAGGGGTGGCGCGCCGGTTCTCGGCGAATCTTGGAGGCGCACTTGACCCTCCCGCCGGGCGCCGGATGATGAGGATGGCCGACCCCCCGGTTGGCCGGCGATGGTTATGCGCGAAGACGACTCCCAAGCCGCGTTTTTCGGGCCCGCGGACACGCCGGGCGACCCCGCCGGGGACCCCGCGCGTCGGCGGAAGATGTTCTTCGCGCTGCTGCGCGGCCGGTGGGCCTGGGCGATCAGCTTCGCCGTGATCCTGGGCGGCGTGGGGGCCTACTTCGGCTTCAACATGCAGGGCAAGCTGTACACGGCCAGCGCCCGGGTCTGGCTGGAGGCCGGCCGTCAGTTCGCCAACGTCGACCTCGAAGAGACCGAGCGCGGCGAGCGCAACTACACCCTGTTCGTCGAGGAGCAGGTCACGCTGGTGATCCCGTCGGGCCGGTACGCCCAGGACGCGCTGGATTCCGACGCCTGGCAGGACTTCCTCAACGACCCGGAGCGTCCGCGCGACGTGCCGGCCTCGCCCGGTGAGTTCCTTTCGGGCGTGCTAGAGGTGCAGCCGCCCGAGCGGAAGAAGGTCGAGGTGCTGTTCCAGTACATGTCGCCGCACCCGGCGACGGCGCGGGCCGGCGCCAACGCCGCGGCCCAGGGCTACAAGACGTACTTCGACCGGCAGAAGCAGAAGCAATACGAGAACAAGGCCGTGGCGATCCGCCTGGTCATCCAAGACCTGGAGACCCGGGTCGACGCGCTAGATGATGAGGTTCTGAAGGTGCTCGCCGGTCGCTCGCGCGAAAGCCTCGACCTGGAGCTCGCCACCGCGATCGACGAAGCGCAGGCGATCAACCGGGACCGATTGAACCTCCAGACGCGCGTGGGCGGGGCCCCGACCGCCAGCGATGACCCAGACGTACAACTCACCCGGCCGGAGATCATCGCCAGCGACCCGGTTGCCGGTCAGGTCTACGCGCGGATACAAGGCGTGAACGCGGAGATGGATGTCGAGCGCCGCAATGGTCGCGGCGAGAACCACCCGGTGATGAAGCGTCTGCGTGCGCAGCTGGAGTCTCTCCAGAACGCGTTGGAGCAGCAGATCCAGCTGGTGCAAGGCGGCGGCGATCCGCTCGCGTCGCCCGGCGCGGCGCCGGGCATTGACGACCGCGTCCGCTTGGCGAATCTGGAGCGCAAGCTCAACCGGGCTCAGGAACGGCAGGAGGCTCTGCTCAAGAAACGCAACCAGATTCAGGAGCTCGACGCCGAGCGCGTCCGCCTGAACGACCGCATCGTGGACGAGCAGCTGCGGCTGGATGCGGAAGAGGCCAAGGAGAAGCAGCAGGAAGCCCAGCTGGCGACCGACCAGGTCCGGGTGATGGGCAAGGCGGCGCTGCCCAAGAAGCCGTCGAACACGATGGCCCGGATCCAGTTCGCGGTGCTGTTGGGCGGCGCCGGGGTGTTCCTGAGCTTCGGCGGGGTGCTGCTTCTGGGGATGATGGACGGCCGGATGCGGTACGCCGCCGACGCGGCCGTGCGGCTGGGCGGGGCTCGGATGCTGGGCGTGCTGCCGACGCTGCCGCGGAAGTTCAAGAACCGGGAGCAGGCCGACAAGGCCGCGCACGCCGTGCACCGGATCCGCACGCTGCTGCAGATCGGGCGTGGCGGCCAGCCGGACCGGGTCTACACCGTCACGAGCCCGGCGGCGGGGTCGGGCAAGTCGAGCCTGTCCGTGGCCCTGGGCCTGTCGTTTGCCTCCAGCGGCGCCCGGACACTCTTGGTGGATGGCGACGTGGTAGGCGCCGGTCTGTCCCGCAGGCTGGGCACCGTGGTGCACCACCCGCTCGAACGGCTGGTGGAGCAGCGCGGCGTCACGGCGCCGGAGGTGCTCGACGCCGCGGTGTCGCACGCCCAGCAGTCGGGCCGGCCGTTGGCCGAGGTGCTCGCCGAACGCGGCATCGTGGACGCCCGGACGCTGCAGTCGCTGGTCAAGGAGCAGCGGAAGAGCTCGGTGGGCCTGATGGACGCCGTCGACGCCCTAAGCCTGACCGGGTGCGTGGCGACGACCGAAGTCCGGAACCTGTATGTGCTGCCGGTGGGCGACGCCCGCCCGGCCGACGCGGGCAACCTGTCGCCGAAGGGCATCGCCGCCCTGATCGACCAGGCCCGGGATGAGTTCGACGTGGTGGTGATCGACACCGGCCCGATTCTGGGGTCGATCGAGGCCTCGATGGCCGCGTCGGCGTCGGACGGTGTGATCATGGTCGTGTCGCGCGGCGACTCCAAGGGCCTGTCGATGAAGGCCATGAACCACCTGCACTCGATCGACGCCCCGGTCCTGGGAGTGGTGTTCAACCACGCCAGCGAGGACGACATGACCGGCTCGAGCTACGGCTCGGTGATGTCCAAGAAGCGGTTCGACGCCGGCCCGCCCCGGCCGCTGCCGGCATTCAACCCGCGTTTTGGGCCCCTGGGCTCGGCCGTGGTCGCCGATGTTTCGGCTGAGGACGACCCGTTCAACGGCGTGACGCACGACCTGGACGCCGCGGACCGGGCCGGGGGCTTCGATTTCGACGCCCAGCCGGGGGCCGCCGCCCCCGCCAACGGCCGGGCCGGCAAGGCCCCGCGCCGCGCCGCGGGCCGATCCCGATAACATTGTGGGTTCGGTATGTCGGTCGGCCCCCTGCCAGCTCGATCGCCCGTTGACGTGCAGCCCCTGCACGCCGCGCCTTCTGTCGCTCCGGGCGTCCCCGGGGTCGCCGGTGCGGACCCGGGTCTGGGCCTGACGCCAGCCGATCAGCCGGCGCCGGTCGCCCCCACGCTCCCCCAGCCCACCCTCTGGGGCCACGACCCCTCGGCCCTGCACGAGCGGTTCTGGGCCGCCCGGTCGGTCCAGGTGGTCCGGGCCGGCCAGCCGGTCGAGCTCGCCACCGCCGCCGACCTGTTCCTGCTGGTCGACGCGGCCTGCCTCACGATCTTCCGGCTGGGCCAGCTGGCCGACACGCTGGCCTGGCTGCGGCCCAAGGCCCTGGTGGTCCGGCTGCACAGCCTGAGCGAGGGCGGCTACCGCGAGCAGGTGGTGGCCGACGACGCCGACCGGTTCGTCCGCTTCAGCCGTGACTACAGCTCGACCAACTGGCGGCTGGGGCGGGTGGCGCTGACCGGCTCGAAAGACATCGCCCAAGCCTGGCAGTCGGCCGCAGACGGCCGCGTCGCCTGGCGGGCCCTGCGCAAGCGGGTGGACCCGGCCCAGCGATCGACCCTGGGCACCGAGGGCCGCGTGTTCGACCGCACCGACCCGCGCCAGGCCGCCGAGTTTGTCGACGCCCTGGTCCGGATCTGGCGGAAGCCCGACTCGACGATCTCGCGGGCCAAGAAGTTCGAGGGCGAGGTGTACCGCGACGCCCAGACGCACGGCCGGCCGCCGACGCGGTTTGTGGGGCCGGTCTGGATCGGCGCCGGTCGCGACCTGCGCGACATCGACGCCGTCGTCGGCCCGGCGGTGCTGTGGGACGATCCCGAAGCCAAGCCGTCGGTCGAGCCCATCGCTTGGCGCGCGCCCGACGGCGGCGACCTCACCGCGCCGCCCACGCCCGACGTGGCCAAGGTCAAGCGCCTGACCACCCTCCAGCGGGCGACCAAGCGTGCGTTCGACATCGTCGCCGCGACGCTGCTGCTGACCCTGGCCCTGCCGGTGTTCCCGCTGGTGATGCTGGCGATCTGGATCGAAGACCGCGGGCCGTTCTTCTTCGCCCATCGGCGGGAATCCATGGGCGGGGTCGAGTTCCCCTGCCTGAAGTTCCGGACGATGAAGCAGAACGCCGAGCAGCTCAAGGCCGAGCTCATGGCCGCGAACCAGGCCGACGGCCCGCAGTTCTTCATCGAAGACGACCCGCGCCACACACGCGTCGGCCGGTTCTTGCGGAAGTTCAACCTCGACGAGCTGCCGCAGCTGCTCAACGTGCTGGCCGGTCATATGTCGATCGTCGGGCCGCGGCCGAGCCCGCACAAAGAGAACCAGTTCTGCCCGCCCTGGCGCGAAGCACGGCTGTCGGTCCGCCCGGGGATCACCGGGCTCTGGCAGGTCAAGCGCAGCCGCGACCACGGCAAGGACTTCCAGGAGTGGATCCGCTACGACATCCAGTACGTCGAGAACCTGTCCTGGGGCATGGACTTCAAGATCCTCTGGCTGACGTTCCTGATGATGACCAAGCTGGGCAAGCTGTTCGGGAAGTGAGCCGCGTTAGAAACGCCCGGGCGGGGCTTCTAACTGTGTTAGAGAAGTATTAATCTGGCCGCGTGGCCGACGGGCTGTCCGTCGGCGGTTTCCGTGGATGCGGGCCGGTCTGCAGACCCGTGCATGACGACGTCCGGGACTCTGGATTCCGGTTTCCGGGGTGCGGGTTTTCGGGGGGGAGGACAGGATGCACAGGATGTCGAGGATGGGCAGAGGCCGCCGTTGGGCGGTCGCCGCGTGCGCGGTGGGTGTGGCTTGTGTTGGCGCCGAGAGTCAGGCCGGGCTGATCATCGACGACTTCACCGTCGGGCCAGTGGTGTTGACCGACACGACCGGCGCCTCGGGGCCATCGATCGAGAGCGTGGTTCAGACCGGGTTGGATACGTCCGCTGTTGCGGCCGGCGGGCGGTACATCCAATTCAATGCGATTGACCCTTTTCCATTCGGCGACATCGGTAGCGTCACGGTCGAAGTCGATGCGTCTAGTCAGGGAGTGCTACGCCATTCCCCCGACTTGGGCTTGACCGCCGCAAACTTCTTCGTGAGGTACGGCGATCGTGATTCGGGTCTCGAAGCCATTTCACTAGACCTGCTTGCCGGTGGCGCAGACCGGATCGTCATCGACTTCGCGTTTGCGAGCGATCTTACTGGGAGCTTTGGGGGGATGCTGGGATTTGATTTCGTGCTCACGTCGGAGAGCGCATTCTTTAGGGCTTTCCCTCGATTCAACACGTCAGCCATGGCATTCCGTGTGGAGTTGCTGTTCGCAGACATTCTTGCGTCCAGCCCCGGCCTAGACCTTCAAGCGATTGACCTGATCGAGCTTGGTTCATCGAACGGCACGCTGGGTGGAAATTTTGAGATCACCGCGATTCGCACGACTCCCGAACCCGGAGCGGCATCCATCGCTCTGGCGATGGCTGGAATGACGGTCACGCGCCGTCAGCGCTCGGCCTGATCGAAACAGAAAGACTCAGTTCGCCGGGGCGGGCGTCGCGCTCGGCGTCGTTGCCGTGTCTTCACGAGTCCCCGCCGCCGTCTTGGGACTGCTTCCGGGGATCATCCGCTTGCCGAAATGCCAAATCATCGCGCCGATCAGCAGGGCGGCCGCGGCGTAGCCCAGCCAGGGCGTACCGTGCTCGTGCCCCATCGTGACCTGGCCCCGCAAGTCGATCGAGAGCGCCGAGGCCAACGCGTCTACGGCCAGGCCGGCCGAGAGCGACACCGCCGCCATCGACACCAAGAACACCCACGCCGACCGGGCGCCGAGTTCTTTGCGTAGCAAGGCGAAGGTAGCCAGGTTCGTCGCCGGCCCGGCGAGCAGGAACACGACCACCACGCCCGGCGACGCGCCCGCGGCCAGCAGCGCCGCCGCTAGCGGCACCGACGCCGTGGCGCAGATGTACATCGGCACGCCCACAAGCATCGCGGCGAGCATGCCGACCGGGCCGCGCCCGACCTGGGCGAGCCAGTCGGCGGGGGCCAAGGCCGTGACCGCCGCGGCGCCGAGGACGCCGAGGACGATCCACAGGGCGATGTCCGACAGCAGCTTGGTGAAGGCGTAGGACACGCCGGCGACGCCCCGTCGGACCCATCCCCCGGCGGTGGCGCGGGCCGTGTTCTGGTTTGTTTCAGAATTGCAGCATCCCCCGGAAGCCGCCGCCGTCTCTGGTTCTGGCTTCGGCCCGCAGCCGCAACTGGATACCGGCAGCGATACCGGCGGCGCCGTTTGCGATGCGCAACACGAAGCCGCGGGCGCGGCCGACTCCGGCTCGGTCTTGGTTGCGCCTCCGCAACAACCTCCGCCGCCCCCGGAGGTGGTGCCCCCGACGGACGGACCTGCGGCGGTCTTCTCCGGCGTGCGTTTTTCGCCGAAGGCTTCGACGGACCATCCGACGATGGCGGCGGTAACGATGCCGACGGCCGGGCGGACCCAGGCGAGGAACGGGCCCAGCAGGCCGTAGGTCACGGCGATGGAGTCGACGCCGTTGGCGGGCGTGCTGACGAGGAAGCTGGAGGTCGCGCCCCGGCCGGCGCCTTGCCTTCGGAGGTCGATGGCCACCGGCAGCACCGAGCAGGAGCACAGGGGCAGGGGGGTGCCGACGACCGCGGCGCGTAGTGGCGCCCACTTGGAGCCCGCGCCGAGCCAGCGGAGGATCGTCGACTGCGGCAGCCACGCCCGCAACAGCCCGGCCGACACCAGACCCAGCACCAGCCAGGGCGCTAGTTCGAGGGTCACGTCGTGGAGGGCGTGGAGGAACGCCATGGCGTCGATTGTATGTCGCGGGTGTGATTTTCCGTCCTGCGAGCCTGATGCTCCGGACGACCCGCGAGCGTAAGCGAGCGGGGCGTGCCGGTCATGACGTCGATGCCAGACGCACGCATCCGTGAAGTCGTGACCATTCGTCGGAGGCCCCGCTGCCTCACGGCCGCGGCTTGTTGCGAGCCTGCTAGCTCACGCCCGCCAGAGGGTGCGGTAGAGGTCGCAGCGGTCCATGAGCTCGTCGTGCTTGCCGCGGTCGACGATGCGGCCCTGGTCCATCACGGCGATGCAGTCGGCGTCGACCACGTTCGACATGCGGTGGGCGATGAGGAAGACGGTGCGGCCTTGGCGGAAGCGGGCGATGGCCTGGGCGATGCGGGCCTCGGACTCGGTGTCGATCTGGCTGGTGGCCTCGTCGAGGATGAGGATGGCGGGGTCGCGGAGGATGGCCCGCGCGATACAGAGGCGTTGGCGTTGCCCGCCGGAGAGCCCCGCGCCGGCTTCGCCGAGCCGGGTGTCGTAGCCGTCGGGCAGGGAGGCGACGAAGTCGTGGGCTTCGGCTTGTTTGGCGGCGTCTTCGATGGCGGCGCGGGGCGCGTGGCGCCGGCCGTAGGCGATGTTGTCGGCGATCGTGCCCTCGAAGAGCACCGAGTTTTGGGAGACCACGGCGATCTGCTTGCGGAGGCTGCGCAGCCGGTGCTCGACGATCGGGTGGCCGTCGACGGTCACGCGGCCTTCTTGCGGGTCGATCAGGCGGGTGAGCAGGTGCGTGAGGGTGCTCTTGCCCGAGCCGTTGGGCCCGACCAGGGCGACCAATTGTCCGAAGTGGGCGTCGAGGTCGACGCCGTCGATCGCGTCGGATTCGGCCCCGCGGTAGCGGAAGCGGACCGACTCGAAGCGGACGCTCTCGGCGTGGCGGGGCAGGTCGGGTCGGCGAGGTTCGGGGTCGTCGCGGGTGTCGGGCTCGACGGGCAGTTGCAGGACCTCGTCGACGCGTTCGGCGGCGGCGCCGGCCTCTTGCAGGTCGTTGACGAGGTTGGCCAACGGCCGGAGGGACGCGCCGGCGAGCGCGAGGGCGGCCAAGACCTTGAACACGTCGCCCGGGTCGGCGGACCCGCGCTGCACGTACCAGGCGGCGACCATGGCCACGCCCATCACGCCGACCATGGCCAGGAACTCGACGACCGGCGACGACAGCGCGCGGGCCGTGCGGGCCTTGAGCTCTTGGCGGAGCAGGTTCTTGTTGATGGCGTGGAACCGCCGGCGTTCGTACCCCTCGGCCTGGTAGGCGCGGACCACGGGCAGGGCCTGCATCGACTCTTGCATGGCGCCGAGCATGTTGCCGGACTGCTTCATGGCGCGCTTAGAGGCCTTGCGGATCTTGCGGCCGAACGTGCGGATCAGCAGGAAGATGACCGGCGCCCCGGCCAGGAAGATGCCGGTGAGCTGCCAGTTGTAGACCACCGCGGCGCCGAGGTAGGCCACGCCCAGCAGGACGTTGCGTACGGCCTTGCCCATGAGGGCGTTGAAGCCGCGTGCCAGGCGCGAGGTGTCGGCCACGACCCGGGCGAGGTTGTCGCCGGTGCCCATGGTGCTGGCTTCGGCCCAGGGGGTTTCGAGCAGGCGTCGGAAGGCCATCGATCGCACCCGGGTGACGACGCGGAAGGCGATGCTGAGCGTGAGGGCTTGGTGCAGGAACCGCATCGACCCGCCGATCAGCCCGAGGACGAGCACGACGACGAAGGTCAAGGCGAGCGCCTGAAAGGCGTCGGCGGGGAGGTGGTCGGCGAGGTGGGTGACGTCGCCAACGGTGTTGACTACGCGCGCGTCGGCCAGGGCCTCGCGTGCGGCCTGCTGGAGGGTCTTGTCGCCCTCGAACAGGAGTTCGAACACGCCCAGCAGCGTGGACAGCGTGGCCACGGCGGTCGCGGCGTCGAGCAGGGACGCGACGAGGGCGACCGCAATCAGCTTGCGGTAGCGCAGCATCATCCGGGCGTATTTCCAGTAGCTGCTCAAGCGGGGGTCCGAGCGGGGTCTGGGGGCGCGTGGGCTTGGAGGCCGGGTACGGTACTGGACCGTCCGACGCCGGGCCGGGGCGGCGCCGATTCGATCCCGTGGCATAGGACGCCCCACCGCGAGGTTGACTCCCTATCGAAGCTCCCCCGTCAAGCCCGCCGGCGCGCCCGTCGAGCCGTCGCCTTGGTGTGATCGCCGGCGTGGTGGGTCTCGTGTTGGTCGGGTTGATGATCGCCGCGGCCGTGCTCAGCGCGGGCCTCGACCGGACCGAGCCTGGCGGGGTGAGCCCTGATCGGCTCGAAGCCTTGATTGGGGTGCTGGCGGTCGCGGGGCTGCTGTTCGTGTCGGCCGTGCTGTTGGTGGTGCGCTGGAGCCAGGGTGTGGAGGCCGCGGGTCGGGGTCGTTTCAAGCTTGTGGTGCTGATTGGCGTGGTGTTCCTGGGCATGCGGCTGCCGTGGCTATTCGTGCCGCCGATGCTGGAGGACGATCACTTCCGGTACCTCTGGGATGGGCGTGTCGTCTTGGCGGGCGAAGACCCGTACGCCGTGGCGCCGGCCGAGGTGCTGCGGGGGTTGAATCAGGAGCGGTTGTCAACGCGGGAGGGTGCGTTGTGGGACGCGGCGCGCGAGCCCGGCGCCCGGGCCACGCTCGAGCGGATCAATCATCCTGAGGTGCGGACGATCTATCCGCCGGTGGCGGAGTTGGCGTTTGCCGTGGCGCAGACGATCACGCCGTACCGCCCGCTGGGGTTGCGGCTGCTATTCATGGCGTGCGAGGCGGTGGCGGTGTGGGGCTTGTGGGTGGCGCTGCGGAGGCTGGGGCGATCGCCGGGCTGGGTGACGGCGTGCGCGTGGAACCCTTTGCTGGCGTGGTCGCTCATCGGCTCGTCGCACATGGACGCGCTGATCCTGCCGTGCTTGGCTTGGGCGCTGGCGGCGGCGGCGCGTGGCGGGGTGATCGGCGCGTCGGGCCTGCTCGCCGTTGCCGCGGGCGTCAAGCTCTGGCCGGCGATGCTTGCGCCGTTGTTGTGGCGGTCGTTTTGGAAGACGCCGGTGCGCACGGCGTTCGGCGCGTTGGTGTTTACCGCGATGACCGTGGTATTCGTGGTCCCGCCGATCGCCGCGATCGACAAACCGACGGGTGGCGAAGACGCCGGCCTCGCGGCGTACGCCGAGCGCTGGCGGTTCAACGACGCGCTGTTCTCGCTGTTCTACGACCACTACGAGCGGGAGATCGGCGACACCGACAAGCTGCAGCCGAAGGTGAAGTCGGCGTCGCGCCGGGCCGTCGCCGTCACCATGTTCTGCGTGCTGGGCGCTTGCCTGCTGCTGCCGGGCGTGTGGCCGCGCCCTCGGAAGGCCGCCAAAGGAGACGCGATGGCGGTGCGGGGTGTCGAGTCTGCTCGACAGCGCGCGGGTCTTGCGGTGTCGCGTCGATGGACGATCGCGACGGCGGCGCTCTTCATGCTTTCGCCCACGCAGTTGCCTTGGTACGCCGTGTGGATGGCGCCCATGCTTGTAGTAACGCCGAGCGTGGGCCTGTGGGTCTACGCCGCGACGCTGCCGTTGTATTACCTGTGGCTTCACCCCGACCCGCCTTGGGGTTTGACGCCCGAGGCTTCGCCCTGGGTGCAGAGCGGCGTGGTGTGGGGCGTGCTCGCGGTGGAGGGTTTCGTGCTGATGGCGTGGGCCGTGTGGGCTTGGATGCGTAGAGAGAGGGACGAGGCGTGACCGAAGCCACTGCAAGCGAGATCGACTCTCTCGGTTTGTCGGGGGTGACGGTCGACGTGGTGATCCCCGCGTTCAACGAAGAGGGCGCCATCGGCCGGGTGCTGGACGAGGTCCCGCCTGGGGTGCGCCGGGTGGTCGTGGCGGACAACGCGTCGACCGACGGCACGGCGCGTGTGGCCGCCGAGCACGGCGCCGTGGTGGTACACGAACCGCGGCGCGGGTACGGGTCGGCGTGTTTGGCGGCGCTGCGGCTGGTGGCGGGCCACCCCGACGGGCCGCCGGGCGTGGTGGTGTTTCTCGACGGCGATCGGTCGGATTACCCCATGCAGATGGGCCGGCTGGTCGCGCCGATCGCCAACGGTGAAGCCGATTTGGTCATCGGCAGCCGTGTGCTTGGCGAGGCGCAGCGCGGTTCGCTCAACGCCGTGCAGCGCTTCGGCAATGCGTTGAGTACGGCGCTGCTGCGCGGGCTGTTTGGCGTGCGGTTTAGCGACCTGGGCCCGTTCCGTGCGGTCGGTTGGCGCGCGCTGCTCTCGCTGGAGATGGACGACCGCGATTGGGGTTGGACCGTGCAGATGCAGGCCCGGGCGGCGGCCCGCGGGCTCCGGTGCGCCGAGGTCCCGGTCGACTACCGCAAGCGGATCGGCAAGAGCAAGATTTCCGGCACGCTGCGCGGGGTCGTGGCGGCCGGCACGAAGATCCTCACGACCATCGCGCGCGAGTGGGGTGCGGCGCGGTCCGACCGGAAGCGCGGCTGGAAGCTGCTGGTGTTCTCGCGCGTGCCCGAGCCTGGGCGGACCAAGACGCGCATGATCCCGGCCTTGGGAGAACAAGGCGCCGCCGACCTCCAGCGGGACCTCACGCGTTTCGTGTTGGATCGCACGGCCGCCTTGAGCCCCGAGACGTGGCTCGCCGGCCCGCAAGACGCGCCGCCCGAAGCCATCCCCGACCTCGGCCGTGCGGCGTTTGGGGCGGGGCATTACCGCGCTCAGCCGGGCGGCGATCTCGGCGACAAACTGATCCACGCGATCGATTGCGCTTTTGCCGGTGGCGCCCAGCGCGTTGCGGTGATTGGCGGCGACTGCCCGGACATTTCCGCGGAGGACGTGCGGGCTGCGCTGCGGTCACTCGATCACGCCGACGTCGGCCTGGGGCCTGCCGTGGACGGGGGGTACTACCTCATCGCGCTCAAGCATCCGTGGTCCGAACTGTTCCGTGGCATCGACTGGGGCGGGCCCGCGGTGTTCGAGCAGACGCGGGCGGCGGCGGACAAGGCGGGGCTTGCGGTGCACGTGTTGGCGACGCGGCGGGACATCGACACGCCGGAAGATCTCGAGCACTGGCAAGCCTTGCGCGGTTCGGTGGGCGCTCCGGCTTAGGCGGGCTCGCGCTTAGTGATGGTGGTGACCGGCGTGGTCGTGATCCGCATGGGGCTGCGTGCCGGGCGCGGTGGCGGCGGCCCCGACCGTGGGCAGGCCTTCGCCGGCGATCTCGAAGACGGTGTCGCGGGGCAGCTTGGTGATCGCGGTCACGACGTAGTAGGTGGGTTTTTGGACCCGCACGGCGACGGTCATCTCGACCGCGTCGCCTTGGGCGATGCCCGCGAGGGAGACGCCCTGTTCCCCTCGGAAGCTCATGGTCATCTCGGCCATGCCGTCGGGCCCTTCGGCGACCGGCCAATCGGGCGCGGCCTCGTGGTGGACGAAGAACTCGCCGCCGGGCTGTTGGGGGGGTTGGAAGACCCGGCCGCGCATGGTGATGACGGCGTCGGGGGCGGGGCGGTCGCTCGCGGGGGTTTCACCGCGGTCGCACGCCGTGAGGATGGCCGTCGAGGCCACCAGCAGCAGGGCGGCGGCGAGCCGCTTGGTCAGCGGAGGGGCCTGGCGGGCGGCGAGGGCGGTGCGTGGGCATGTGGGGCTCATGCCGGAAGCCTATGCGGGCGCTTTATCGCGTGGCGGTGGCAGTTTTCCCACGAGGTTTCACGATCGCGGGTCCGGGAATCGGCGTGTTGTACAGCCTGGCGACCGGTCCCCATCGGACCGGGAACCCTTGTGGGGCATAGGCTTGCGCCCGGGCTGGGCGGTTAGGGGTCGGTCGGTGTGCATTTGGCGTTGCGGGTGCGGGCCGACTGGGTTGACAGGCAGATTGGCTGGGGTAAGCTGTCGGGCTCGGCGGAGCGACCCCGGTCGCCCCTTGCCGATCTTTGACAAGTGGACAGTTGGGTAATCGCGAGGATGTGGCCGCGATCGACTTTGCCTCCGCAGGCGGGTCGGTAGCGGAAACCCATACCCGTCGGCCGGTGTTCACAGACCGGGCCGACAGGGTCTGCATCTTTGCGGGGCCAGGCGCGTGTTACAGCCGCGTGCTTGGCCTAGATGGAGCCCTTACAAGTCCCGCCCCCTTAGCCGGAGGGCGGGCCGGCGCGACGCCAAGTCGTGTCGAGACCGCTCGGCCGCTCGCACTGCATTGTGTGGGGGGCCGGGTTGTCAGGCAAACTCACCCGAAGACAGATGCCGATGGGAGACCGTCGGCTGTCACCGGATCTAATTGAAGAGTTTGATCCTGGCTCAGATTGAACGCTGGCGGCATGGCTAAAACATGCAAGTCGAACGCGAAAGCACTTCGGTGCAAGTAGAGTGGCGAAAGGGCGAGTAACGCGTACCTTACGTACCCCCAGGTGCGGGATAGCTCGGGGAAACCCGTGGTAATACCGCATAATCCGGAAACGGCAAAGGCTTGCTGCCTGGGGATCGGGGTGCGTCCTATCAGCTTGTTGGTGAGGTAACGGCTCACCAAGGCGAAGACGGGTAGCGGGTGTGAGAGCACGACCCGCCGCATCGGGACTGAGACACTGCCCGGACTCCTACGGGAGGCTGCAGTAACGAATATTCCGCAATGCGCGAAAGCGTGACGGAGCAATGCCGCGT
>JBCCXV010000007.1:0-22233 GCA_039191195.1 Planctomycetota bacterium | reverse complement strand
GTCGGACGTCGGTTGGAGGTCGTCGGGGTGGCAGAGCCGCTTCCATGTCTCGAGGGTCATGGGCAGTTCGCCGGGCTCGTAGCCGAGCATGGAGAAGAAGGTTTCGCTGAAGAAGGTTTGGCCCGAGGGGATGTCCCAGTCCCAGAGGCTGATGCGTGCGGCGCGGGTGGCGAGATCGAGCCGGCTCTCGGCGGTGTGCTGGTCGTGGACGTCGCAGATCGAGCCGGACATTGTGATGGCGCGGCCCGTGTTGTCGCGGACGGACCTGGCGCGTGCGCGGAACCAGCGGTACGCTCCGGACTCGGTGCGCAAGCGGTACTTGACGTCGTAGGGCGTGTCGTGTTCGAGGTGCGCGTTGACGGCGTCGAAGGTGGGCTGATAGTCGTTGGGGTGGAGCCTGTCGGCGAAGGACGAGAGGGTGCCGGGGAACTGGTCGAGCTGGTGCTCGTGGAGTCCGAGGAGCCGCTTGAACTGCGGGGAGTACCAGACGGTTCCGGCGTCGGGCTTGTAGTCCCAGAGGCCGTCGGAGGCGCCGTCGAGGGCGCGCTCGAATCGGCGTTGGAGCTGGGCGAGCTGCGCCTGGTGCTCTGCCGACTGCTGCTCGGCGAGCTTCTGGGCGGTGATGTCGAATCGGATGGAGATGTACTTCTCGATCTTGCCGTCGGCGCCGAGGTGGGGGACGATGGTGGAGTCGACCCAATAGAGCGAGCCGTCTTTGGCGCGGTTGCAGACCTCGGCTCGCCAGGCCTTGCCGGCGGCGATGGTCTTCCACATGTCGACCCAGAAGGCCTTGGGGTGGTGCCCGGCGTTGAGGACGCGGTGGTCTTGGCCGATGAGTTCATCGCGTTGGTAGCCGCTGATGCGGCAGAAGCCGGCGTTGGCTTCGATGATGCGTCCGCGGCGGTCGGCGATGGAGAGGATCGAGTGCTCGTCGAGGGCGGCGCGTAGGGCCTCGACGTCGCGCTGGGCTTCTTTCTTGGCGGTGATGTCGAATCGGATCGAGACGTACTTTTCGATCTTCCCGTTGGGCCCGAGGTGGGGGACGATGGTGGAGTCGACCCAGTAGAGCGAGCCGTCCTTGGCGCGGTTGCAGACCTCGCCGCGCCAGGCCCTGCCCGAAGCGATGGTGCTCCAGATGTCTCGCCAGAAGGCCTTGGGGTGGGCGCCGGAGTTCAAGACGCGGTGGTCTTGGCCGAGGAGCTCTTCGCGTTCGTAGCCGCTGATCCGGCAGAAGCCGGTGTTGACGTCGATGATCTTGCCGGAGCGGTCGGCGATGGACAACAGGGCGTGCTCGTCGAGCGCGCCGCGGAGCGCCTGGACTTCGCGGAACGCGCGCTCGGAGGCTTCGCGGGCGTGGACCTGCTCGGTGATGTCGGCCTCGACGGCGACGAAGCCGATGAGCTCGCCCTGTTCGTTGCGGCGGGGCTGGATGTCGATGTCGAGCCAGTACTCCCGGCCGGTCTTGCCGACGTTGAGGATCTCGCCGCGGAAGGGTTGGCCGGCGCGGACGGCTTGGCGCATCGCGCCGATGGTTGCGGGGTCGGACTTCTCGAATTGCAGCAGGTCGCCGGGCTTGCGGCCGAGGACTTCTTCGGGTTCGTAGCCGGTGACGCGGGTGAAGCCGGCGTTGACCCAGGTGATGCGGCGCTGTGCGTCGGTCATGACGACGGCGTTGGTGGTGCGTTTGGCGACCTCGGCGAGGCGCTCGAACTCTTCGGCTTGCTCGTTCTCGCGGTCGTGCTGCCTGCGGAGGCGCCGGATCATCGGCTCGAAGACGAGCAGGGCTTCGAGCAGCAGGACCAGGAGCGTGGCGGTGGCGAGCCCGACTTCGATCTGGTTGAGCTTTGCGACGCGGGTTTCGGATTCGACCTCGTACTGGTTGACCGCGTTGTTCATGAGCGGAAGGAACCGGTCGGCGCCTTCGTTGATGCGTTCGACGCGTTCGAGGTGTTGGTCGTTGCCTTCGACCCAGGCGCCGACGCGGCCTTGCGCCCAGTCGTTGAGGAGCGCGCTGGTGTCGGCGAGGACCTGTTCGTGGTGGGGTTGGAGCTGGGCGTAGAGGGCGACGATTTCGGGGGAGTTGACGCCGCCGAGGCCGGCGGAGGCGTCGCGAGTCAGGAGGCCTTGGTGGGTGGTTGCCCAGAGGTCGACGGCGTTGCGCAGCTGCTTGGCGAGCTTAGCGGCGCGGTCGGGGTGGGCGTGCTCGGCTTCGGTGGTGAGCAGGGCGGCGGTCTTGGCGATCCGCTGGCTGAGCATGCGTTGCCGGCCGGCGACGTTGATGACGGTGCTGTCGTCGGCGAGGCGTTCGATGACCGCGCTGAGCCCGACCTGGGCCGTGATGGTGAGCGCCGCAATGATGCTGAGCGCGGCGATGTAGGTGAGCCGGAGGCGGCGCGTGGGGTAGGGTTTGTTTTCGCGCACGGCGGGCCCTTATGGATCGCTGTGGGCGACATCGGCGGTTCGGGGTGTTCCCTGAACGGCGGGGCGGGGAGTCGGTCGAAAGGATGCCGGAAGGTCCGCGAAGCCGTGGGTTTGTGTTAGCCCGTAGAATCTGGGCCCGGATAACCCCGGGTTTGGAAGCGAGCGATGAACCCCAAACAGGTGGTGCAGCGGATCAAGCAGGAGCGGATCGAGTCGGTGGACTGCCGGTTCTTGGACTTCCCGGGGACGTGGCAGCACTGCACGTACGCGTCGTCGCAGATCACCGAGCGTTCGTTCGAGGAGGGGTTCGGTTTCGACGGGTCGTCGGTGCGGGGGTGGGACGCGATCAACGAGCGTGACATGCTGATCGTGCCGGCGTCGGAGACGGCGGTGCGTGACCCGTTTTTCGCGACGCCGACGCTGGCGCTGATCTGCGACGTGAAGGACCCGGTGACGCGCAAGACGTACAGCCGTGACCCGCGGTCGATTGCGCGGAAGGCCGAGCAGCTGCTTCGGGACTCGGGGGTGGCGGAGACGGCGTCGTTCGGGCCGGAGCTGGAGTTTTTCGTGTTCGACCGTGCGAGTTTTGATCAGTCGATGGGGTCGGCGCACTACGAGCTGGGCTCGCCGGAGGCGGTGTGGGGTCGTGGGGATGGGGGGCCGGGGAACCTGGGCCGGGCGGCCCCGCCTCACGAGGGGCGGTTCCCGTGCCCGCCGGTGGACAGCCTGCAGGACGTGCGTGGGGCGATGTGCGCGGCGCTGTCGGCGATGGGCGTGGCGTGGGAGAGCCATCACCATGAGGTGGCGACGGCCGGCCAGTGCGAGATCGATCTGGCGCACCGGGACTTGCTGGCGATGGCCGACGGTTGCATGACGGCGCGGTACGCGGTGCGTCAGTCGGCGGCGCAGCACGGTTTGGCGGCGACGTTCATGCCCAAGCCGTTGTGGGAGGACAACGGTTCGGGGATGCACACGCACTTTTCGCTGTGGCGTGGCGCGGAGAACCTGTTCGCCGGGCGGCGGTACGCGGGGTTGTCGGACCTGGCGATGCACGCGATCGGCGGGCTGCTGGCGCACGGGCGGGCGCTTTGCGCGTTCACGAACCCGACGACGAACTCGTACAAGCGTCTTCGGCCGGGCTACGAGGCGCCGACGCGGTTCTGCTATTCGTCGCGCAACCGTGAGGCGGCCATTCGGGTGCCGGTTTACAACCACCGTGCGGAGTCGCGCCGTCTGGAGCTGCGTTGCCCGGACGCGTCGGTGAACCCGTACCTGTGCTTCTCGGCGCTGCTGATGGCGGCGCTGGACGGGATCGAGAACAAGATGGACCCTGGCGACCCGCTGGACCGCGGGTTTGGGGAGCTTTCGGCCGAGCAGGTGGGGGCGATTGCGCGGGCGCCGCGGAGCCTGGAAGAGGCCCTCGAGGCGCTGGAGGCCGACCACGCATTCCTGACGCGGGGCGGTGTGTTCTCGCGGGAGGTGCTGGAGGGCTGGGTCCGCTACAAGCGGCAGACGGAGGTGGAGCCCATCGACCGGCGTCCGCACCCGTACGAGTTTTGCCTTTACTTCAACGTCTGAACGGCGTGGCGGTGTGACTTATCGGGGTCGCGCGGCGTGGGCGGCGGTGCGCGTGAAGACGCCCCTGGGCCGGCGACGATGACCGTGTGGGGCTTGCGTCTCGTGTGAGCGCGGCCCCGTTACGGAGCTTCGATATGGACGCGGAAACGACCCTCACGCTCGGCCAGCGGCTGGATCAGGCGCTCGGCGAGAACCAAGCCCGTTGCGGGGAGCTCGAGCGCCGGCTTAGCGAAGAGCGCCAGCAGCTGGACGCGCTGTGCGCGCGGGTCGAGCAGACCGCGGCGGAGTTGGCGGCGTGCCAGGGCGCGATGGCCCAAGCCGTGCAGGGCGCGGTGGCGTCGGACCCGGTGCTGCGGGAGGCGTTCGCGGGGGCGGGCGTGGCGGCGCCGGTTGACGGGGACGGCGGCGCCGGCTTGCTGCAAATGGTCGAGCGGGCGGCGGAGACGGCGTCGAGCGTTTCGCAAACGATTATGTCTTCGGAGACGCACACGACGGCGCCGACGCCGGACGCGGCGTTTGACGTGGTGACGGCCGGCCCGTCGGGCGAAGCGGCGGCGGCCGAGGCGGCGATCGCGGCGCTGGAGGGGGCGGCGGGTGCGGGCGCCGAGCCGGATGCGGCGCGTGCCGGGTTGTCTGAGTCTGTGTCGCAACCGGGGACGGCGTCGGAGTGCGCGGCAGATTCCGCGCCGGCGCCAGCGACGGAGCCTGAGGCGGAGGGGGACGCCGGCGCGTCGGAGGAGAGCGAGCCCGCGGCGGCGGGGGTTTTGGAGGCTTCGCCGGAGCTGGTGGACCTGACTGCCGAGGTGCTTGCGGACGGCGCGTCCGAGGCGGGTGCGGAGGGAGCGTCGGCGGAAGCCGTTGCGGGCGGGGCGGCGCCTTCGGAGGCGTCTGCGGCGCCGAGCCAGTCGATCGACCCGAACCCGTTCGCGGGCGGGTGAGCGTGGGGCGGGCTTAGGTTTCTTCGGGCAAGAAGCGGATGACGACGACGGTGATGTCGTCGCGCGGGGGCAGTCCCTGGGCGAAGTCGTCGACGTCGTGCCGGATGGCGTCGAGGATTTCTTGTGCGGTGCGGCGACCGTTTTGGCGGACGACGTGCATGAGGCGGTCTTTGCCGTACATCTCGCCCTGGGGGTTGAAGGCTTCCCAGACGCCGTCGGTGGCCATGACGGCGACGGCGCCGGCGGGGTCGCCGGGGTAGGCGAGTTCTCGGAAGCTCCAGGTGTCTTCGATGCCCAGGGGGATGTCGCGTCCTTCGAGCTGCTCGAAGCGGTCTTCGTTGGGGCGGTAGAGGATGGCGGGGTCGTGGCCGGCGGAGACGTAGCGGAGGCGTTTGCCTTGTTCTTCGATGAGCAAGAAGAAGAGGGTCATGAATCGGCCGCCGGTGTTGGGTCCGCAGAGGTGGCGGTTCATGTCGTCGAAGAGTTCGGCGAGGGAGCCGGGGTGTCCTGCGCGGGAGCGGAGGATGCCGCGAGCGGTGGCCATGAGCAGGGCGGCGGCGACGCCGTGGCCGGTGACGTCTCCGATGACGACGGCGGATCGTGCGCGGTCGACGCAGGAGAGCTCGATGAAGTCGTAGTAGTCGCCGCCGGTCTCGTCGCAATAGAGGCTTTGTCCGGCGACGTCGAGGCCGGGCCAGTCGGGGACCTCGTGGGGCAGGAGGCTGTGCTGGACCTCCATGGCGACGTTGAGGGCCTCGCGGACCTTGACGCGGTCTTCGAGCTTGGGTCCCAGGTCTTCGAAGACGCGTTGGAGGTCTCGGACCTCGCGGGTCTTGGCGTTGGCGGGGGTGCGGGGCTTGAAGTCACCCTGGGCCAGGGCGCGGGCGGCGTGGGCGACGTCTTGGATGGGCCGTGCGACGGCGGTGGAGGTGCGCAGGGCGATGAAGACCGATCCGGCGGCGATGGCGAGCATGACGACGCCGGTGCCGGCGGCGAGTCCCCAGGAGGTCTGCTCGACGGATTCGGCGAAGGCGTCGATGGGAGCGGCGATGTAGCCGGTGGGGGCGGCGACGAAGAGGTAGCTGGCCGAGGCGTTGCGTGCGTTCTCGGGCGCAAGGTTGGCGAAGCCGATGACGGCGGGGTTGCCGTCGATGCGGGCCTCGAAGACGCCGCGCCGCTGGTCGGCCATGAGCCGGGCGACTTGGGTGGGGTCGTTGATGGGTAGTGGGAAGGGGCGGACGCGTTCGCGGTCGGCGTCCATGACGACCACGGGGACGGGGGCGTCGGGCTGGTTGGGCGTTCGGCGGAGTTCGACTAGCAGGAGGCGTGATTGGGAGCCCCAGCTGGCGTCGATGGCCTGCTTGTTGAGGACTAGGGCGACGGGGATGTCGAGCGCGGTGACGCCGGCGAGGGCGCCGTCGGGCCAGGCGAGGCCGGCGCTGACGGTGAAGACGACGCGGCCGGTGGGCAGGTCGAGGATGGGCGGGCTCCACGCGACCGACTCGGGGCTGCTGATGATGCGGTACCAGGGCCGGAGGGTGGGGTCGAAGTCTTGGCTGGCGGCGTTGCCCATGGCGGCGCCGGGGTAGCTGATCATGACGCCGTCGGCGAAGGCGGCGTACTGCCAGAGGATGTAGTCGTCGAGCTCTTGACGGAGCGAGCTGAACTCGGGGGTGAGGCCGGCCATGGCCTCGGCGAGGCTGCGTGCGCGGTCGCTGGGCTCGCGGAGGAAGCTGGTGAGGTGGGCGTCGAAGCTGACGCGGGAGGGGATGATGTCTTCCTGGCCGTTGGCGAGGGGTCCGTTGGCGAGGCGTCCGTGGACGAGGGAGTCGGCCAAGCCGGGGACGGCGGGTTGCGGGCCGTTGAAGTCTTCGGGCTGGAAGATGCGTGGCGGGTCTTCGCGTAGGGGGGAGTCCGGGTCGGGCGGTGCGGCGGCCTCGGCGAGTCGGGCCTCGATGGCGCTGCGTTGGAGGCGGACCAGGAGTTCGGCGATCTGGGCGTCGCCTTGGAGTTCGGCGCTGAAGGCGTCGAGGCTGGCGGTGAGCTCGTCGCGGGTGCGCTCGAGCATGGCGTCGCGAGCCTGGTCGACGACGCCGCCGCTGAGGCGGCTGAAGGCGAGGAGTTCGACGGCGCGCAGGACCACGAGGGGCGCGAGGGAGACGGCGAGGAGGATGACCAGGAAGCGTCGTCGTAGGGTCAAGCGTGTTCTCGGGTGTCGCCGGGGTCAGCCGTGGCGGGGCGGTCGGGATTCGCCGGGGCGTGTCGGTGCGACGTGTTCGAGTAGGTCTCCGAGGACTTGCTCGAGCCCGCCTTCGAGTACGGACAGTCTGCCGGAGGCGGCGATCATGGCCAGGCCGTGCAGGGCGAGCCAGTATCGCCCGGCGCGCCTGCGGGCTTCTTTGGGGGTTTGGGCTTCGGGCCAGCCCATGAGGGTGAGCTGCTGGCGGACTTTGGCGAGCAGGGGTTGGAAGCCGGCTTCGATGAGGTCGGCGTCTTCGGGCGGGAGCTGGGTGTTGAACATGAGTTCGTAGAGGCGTGGCCGCTCCATGGCGAAGCGGAGGTAGTTCATGGCGCCGCCCATCCAGGAGCCGGTTTGGTCGAGGAGGGTTTCGCCGGCGTCCTGGCAGCCGGAGCCGAGCATCTCGAATCCGCGGCGGACCATGGCCCGTCGGAGTTGGTCTTGGCCGTCGAAGTAGGTGTAGAGGGTCATGGCGCCGACGCCGACGCGTTGGGCGACGCGGCGGACGGTGACGGCGTCGTGGCCGCGTTCGTAGAGGAGCTCGAGGGCGGCGTCGATGATGAGGTCGCGTCGTGCGTCGTGGTCGGCGGCGTCCCAGCGGGCACGGTCGATGCGGTCGGGGCGACGCGGGGTCGCGGTGGAAGAGGCGGGGGGCATGGGGGGGCGTTGTCGTGGTGGAATGGTGTGGCTATCGTCCTCGGCCGTACATTGTACGACACGCGCCCCGGGCGGTTCATTCCCGGCGCGCCCCGCGAAAGGCTTTGCCCCATGCCCGGCGAGACTGAGGTTGATGTGTCGGTGGGCTCCGCGCCCGGCTCGGAGGCCGAAACGGCGAGCGCGGCCCCGGAAGCGGGTGGTGGCAAGGCGGTGTCGTCTGGGTCTGGCGACGGCTCTTCGTTGGCTTGGACGGCCGGCGCGGTGATCGCGGCGGTGGCGTTGCTGGTGGGGTTGCTGCTGGGGGTGATGCTGGGCGGAGGGGGCCCGCCGGAGCAAGAGGGTGGTCCGGGTGGTGGCGGTGGGGACGGCCCTCCGCCTGCGCTGGTGGTGTTGGGTTCGGCGGAGACCCAGTCGCTGCGTCCGCGGGTGGCGGTGGAGGGGCGCTTGGCGGCGCCGCGCCGGGCCGACGTGGCGGGTGAGGTTGAGGGCCCGATCGTGCGTGTGCTCGTGGACGAGGGCGACGCGGTGTTTGGTCCGAAGGGGGAGGACGATCCGGGCACGGTGCTTGCGGTGGTCGATGAGGTGTGGCTGCGCCAGGCCTTGGCCGAGGCGACGGCCGACTGGGAGGCCGCCGACGCGGAGCTGCGGCGCAGCCAGAACGAGTTGGACGACCTGACGTCGCTGCGGCGGGGCGGGGCGGCGCAGCCGCAAGAGGTGCGTGATGCGCAGACCGATGTTGCGTCGAAGAAGGCGTCGGTCGACGCGGCGAAGGCGGCGATGGAGCGGGCGGAGACTGACTTGGAGCGGGCGTCGACCCACGCGCCGTTCGACGGCGTGGTGGTGGCCAAGCACGCCGAGGCGGGTCAGTGGATGAGCCGGGGGGGCGTGGTGGCGTCGATTGTTTCGCTCGACCCGATCGATGCGGAGATCGACGTGCCCGAGTCGTTGGTGAACGCGGTGAAGGCTTCCGGCGAGGGCACGGTGGAGGTCGAGGTGCCGGCGCTGGGTCGGCGGATCGCCGCGGCGGTGCGGTCGGTGAACGTGGACGGTCAGAACCCGGCCCGGACGTACCCGGTGAAGCTGTCGATCGACAACCCCGAGGGTCTGCTCAAGCCGGGGATGACGGTGACGGCGTACCCGCCGCGCGGTCCGGAGGGGTCTTATCTGACGGTGCCGCGCGACGCGGTGCAGTTCGACGAGAAGGGTGCGGTGGTGTGGGGCGCGCTTGAGCTTCAGCCGGGGTCGGGCTTGGTGGCGTTTCCGGCGGCGGTGGAGGTGCTGTTTGGCGAGGGCGAGCGGTTTGCGGTGCGGGTGCTTCCGTCCGCGGGCCCGCCGGTGCTGCGTGAGGGTGCGGCGGTGATCGTGGCGGGGGCTGAGCGTTTGTTCCCGACGCAACCGCTGATGCCGATGGAGGCGGCCGCGTTTGGGGCGGTGGGGCAACCAGAGGCGCGCCCGGAGACGGCGGGTGAATCGGCGTCGGCGCAGGCGTCTTCGCCGATGGCGGAGGAGGGTTGAGCGATGGACCCGGTCCGTTTTTCCATCCACAATCCGGTGAAGGTGGCGGTGGGGGTGATCCTGCTGGTGCTGATGGGGGTGGTGTCGCTGGGCGCGATCCCGGTGCAGTTGGTGCCGGAAACCAAGCCGACGATCGTGACGGTGACGACGGACTGGACGGGGCGCAGCCCGCTGGAGATCGAGCGCGAGCTGGTGGAGCCGCAGGAGGACCTTTTCAAGGGCATCAGCGGCCTGGTGGCGATGCGGGCGACGGCGTTCGAGGGCCAGTCGGAGATCGAGCTGGAGTTCGAGCTCGGGGTTGATCTTGCGCAGGCAAAGCTGGACGTGTCGAACAAGCTCAACGAGCTGACGGACCTGCCGGAGGAAGCGGACCGGCCGAAGATTTTGGCGGGCGAGGCCGGGGCGGGCAGCCCGATCGCGTGGCTGCTGCTGACGTCGAGCGGTCCCGACTTTGACGTGCAACTCTTGGGGCGCTCGGCGGAAGAGCAGGTGAAGCCGGCGCTCGAGCGTGTGAGCGGGGTGAGTGAGGCGCGGGTGTACGGCGGGCGGCTGTGGGAGGTGCACGTGACCTTCGACCCGCAAGCGCTGGCGCAGCGCGGGTTGACGGTGGACGACCTGAACCGGTCGCTGCGTTCGCAGAACGCCAACGTGTCGGCCGGTCAGATGGCGGAGGGTGTATACGACGGGCGCATCGCGTCGGAGGGCGAGTACGAGCGGGTTGAGCAGGTCGAGCAGACGGTGCTGGCTTACGACGAGGCGGGCGGGCCGATCCGGGTGTCGGACGTGGCGACGGTGGCGATCACGCCGGAGAAGCGGCGGACGTTCGTGCGTTCGCGCGGGGAGCGTGCGCTGGCGTTCCCGGTGTATCGGGAGTCGGGCGCGAACGTGATCGACGTGATGGAGGGCGTGCGGGCGCAGGTGGATCTCATCAACGAGGCGGTGCTGCCGGGGGTGGCGCGGGACATCGCCGAGCGGCTGAACCTGCCCGCGCCGCCGACGCTGCGGATCCGGAAGGTGTACGACGAGACGAACTACATCTACGCGGCGTTGGGGTTGGTTCAGAACAACCTGGTGGTGGGCGGCGCGCTGGCGGTGGTGGTGCTGCTGACGTTCCTGGAGCTCGGGCGTCGTCCGAAGCTGGTGCTGCTGGCGGCGCCGGTGCTGTTGGTGCTGCTGGGGGCGACGCAGGTCTTGGACGGCTGGTTGGAGACGTTGGCGCAGGTGCTGATGGCGGTGGTGATGCTGGCGGTGCTGGTGATCGCCCGGCCGACGCTGGTGGTGGCGCTGGCGATCCCGATTTCGATCGTGGGCACGTTTGTGGTGATGGCCGTGCTGGGCCGGAACATCAACGTGATCAGCTTGGCGGGGTTGGCGTTCGCCGTGGGCATGGTGGTGGACAACGCGATCGTGGTGCTGGAGAACATCGACCGTCACCTGATGATGGGCAAGAGGCCTGCGCGGGCGGCGTACGACGCGGGCAAGGAGGTGTGGGGGGCGATTTTGGCGTCGACGCTGACCACGGTGGTGGTGTTCGTGCCGGTGATCTTGATGCAGGACGAGGCGGGCCAGCTTTTCCGGGACATCGCGATCGCGATTTCGGCGGCGGTGATCCTGTCGCTGGTGGTGTCGATCACGGTGATCCCGGCGGCGTCGTCGAAGCTGCTGCGCGGGGGTCGTGGGCCGTCGGACGCGGCGGCGCGGAAGCCTTCGCTGGGCGGGGGTTTGGCCCGGGGGTTTGGCGCGGTGAGCCGTGGGTATGCGCGGCTGATCCACGGGATGATGGACCCTTCGTGGCCGGCGACGGCGTTCCGGGTGGTGGCGCTGCTGGTGATCGCGGGCGGGGCGATTGTGGGTTCGGCGGCGCTGATGCCCAAGACGGACTACCTGCCGGCGGGCAACAAGAACTTGGTGTTTGGCTTTTTGATCCGTCCGCCGGGGTTCACGCTCGACAACGCCGAGGATGCGGCGCGTTCGACGGAGGCGACGATCCGGCCGTATTGGGAGGCGGAGACGTACGGAGAGATCGACGGCTGGGAGTTACCGCCGGTGCCGAACACGTTTGGGGACGGTGCGTCGCCGTTTGTGGAGAACATCCCGCCGCTGGAGAACTACTTCCACGTGAGTTTCCGGGGCAACTCGTTTCATGGGGCGACGAGCCAGGACCCGGAGAACATCCGGCCGGTGGAGGGTTTGCTGGCGAGCGCGGTGACGACGGGGGTGCCGGGTGCGTTCGGGATCGCGTTCCAGGCGTCGCTGTTCGGTCAGGGCGCCGAAGGCACGCGTGCGGTGAAGCTGAACCTGGTGGGCGACGACCTAGACGAGGTGCGTGCGGCGGCGGGGTGGCTGCAGATGCGGCTGCAGATGGAGTACGGGTTCCCTGCGGTGCGGGCCGAGCCGCAGAACTTCGATCGTCAGTCGCGCGAAGCGACGTTCGTGCTCGACCGGGTGAAGGCGTCGAACCTGGGGGTGACGCAGGAGAGCGTGAACCGGGCGATCGAGGCGTTTGTGGACGGCACGATGGTGGGGGAGTTCCGCGACGGGCCGGAGACGATCGACATCAAGGCGATCGGTCGGCCGGCCCGGCCGGTGACGCCGGACGCGCCGCGGACGATCGAAGACTTGGCCGGCATGCCGATCGCGTATCAACGCGGGGAGGAGTCGGGCATCGTGCGGCTGGACGCGGTGGCCGATTACGAGCGGACGCTGGCGCCGCAAGAGGTTCGCCGGGTGGAGGAGCAGCGTGCGGTGACGCTGAACGTGACGCCCGAGGGCGGGGCGCCGTTGGAAGAGGTGACCGGTCGGATCGAAGAGATCATCGAAGAGGGCCGCGCGGCCGGGGTGATCGCGCCGGGGGTGGATCGCCAGCTGTCGGGCGCTGCGGCGAAGCTGGAGCAGGTTCGTGCGGCGCTCTTGGGCGAGTGGCGGGGCTTTACCTGGGCGTCGCTGCAGAGCTTGCTGACGTCGCGGCTGTTCTTGGCGCTGCTGGTGACGTATCTGCTGATGGCGGCGCTTTTCGAGAGCTTTGTGTACCCGTTTGTGATCATGTTGACGGTGCCGCTGGCGACGGCGGGTGGTTTCTTGGGCTTGCGTTTCGTGCACGACGGCTGGGGGATGGTGCGGCCGGACGGCTCGGGCCCGCTGGGCTTTCTGGGGCCGAACGGCTGGGGGGTGATCGAGCCGTCGCAGAACCTGGACGTGCTGACGATGCTGGGCTTTGTGATCTTGATCGGCGTGGTGGTGAACAACGCGATCCTGATCGTGCACCAGTCGCTGAACTACATGCGGGGTCTGGGCGAGGGCGAGGGGGACCGTGGCGTGGCGATGCCGCCGCGGGAGGCGATCGCCGAGGCGGTGCGGACGCGTGTTCGGCCGATCTTTATGACGACGCTGACGTCGGTGGCGGGGATGGCGCCGTTGGTGATCGCGGGCGGCGCGGGCAGCGAGCTGTACCGGGGGCTGGGCAGCGTGGTGGTGGGGGGGCTGATCGTGGCGACGTTCTTCACGCTGGTGGTGGCGCCGTTGCTGCTGAGCCTGGTGCTGGACGTCAAGGGCTGGGTGAACCGGCTGGCGGGGTTGGGGCCGGTGGAGACCGACCACCGGGTGGACCCGATCACGGGTCAGCCGGTGGCGTAAGCGGGGACAGGGCGGTTGGGTGCGGGGGGTCTTGAAGCGGTTCTGGGGGTTGAGGTGGTGGTTCGTCGGGGCCGGTTGCGTCGGGCAGGTGGTCTTGCCAGTTGGCGGGGGTGGGGGCGAGGCCGTCGATGGGCCAGCCGAAGTCGCGGAAGGCTTTGCGGGCGGCGTTGGGCAGGGTGAAGAGGTCGACGGGGACGGTGAGGGTTTGGATGCGTCCTTTGACGCGGAACTCTCCGCCGAGCGCGCTGGGTTTGACCAGGACGCAGCGTTCGATGGGGAAGCGCAGGAGCATCTTGGCCCGGCGTGGGAGTGGCCAGTGGGGGTCTTCGAGCATCCAGGAGGCGTCTTGGGCGTCCTGCTCGGGCTGGGCTTGTGGCGTGGGGGGGCGGCCGGCGGAGCGGACGCGTGAGACGGTACGGCCGAGCAGGAGGACCCAGCCTATGGGCGTGAAGCCGAGGATGAATAGGAGGCACCCGCCGACTTGTTTGTCGGAGATGCCGCGTTTTTTGACGAGGACGTAGGCGGCGTCGTAGCTGAGGTAGACGGGGCCGATGTAGTCGGCGTGGCCGGTGAGGTTGGCCTTGGAGCCGATCTTGACGAAGCCGTCGGCTTTGCGTGGGCCCCGGAGCGGCATGGCTAGCGTGCTCAGCCGGCGGCGGCGGCCTTCTTCTGGGCGAGCTTGGCGGCGAGGCGGGACTTGTAGCGCGAGGCGGTGTTCTTGTGCAGGGCCGGGCTGGCGGCGGCCTGGTCGAGCTTCTTGTAGATGCCCGAGAGCTGGGTTTCGGCGTCTTCGACGCTGCCGTGGAGGATGGTCTCGCGGTAGGCCTTGATGGCGTCGCGGTAGTCGTTCTTCCGCCAGCGGTTGAGGCTTCGGCGCTTGACGTTCTGACGGACGCGTTTCTGGGCGGAACGGCTGTGGGCCATGGGGGCGGTTTCCGGTGGTCAAGGCTGCGGCGGGGGCCGCGGGCGGGGGTCTTGCGGGGTTTCGGAGCCGGTTGTTTCGAGCCGGGTAGTGTGGCCCGGTTCGGCCCGGGAGTCAAGGGGCCTGGGGCGGCTCGGCGGAGACGCTCGGCGGGGTCTGCCTGGGGCGGCGCGTCGTGGCGGCGATGTCGGCCAGCAGCCACAGGATGGCGGCGGTAGTCCAGAGGCCGGCCGCGGCCAGGAACGTACTTTGCAGCCGGTCAAGGCCGGGCCCGAGCTCGCTCGGCAAGCTGAAGAAGACGATGACGACGGCGACTCCGCCGGCGACGAGCTGGCAGACCGCGAGGATTCGGGCAAAGACGATCACGGCGTGGATTCCCGGAGGCGACGAGGTGCGTGGTGCGGGCTTGGTCCGTTGGGGTCAGGCTACCTCGCTCCCGGGGTTCCGGATCGGCCGAAGCTCTTGGCGAGGTCGGCGAGGCTCAGGCGGAGGGTGGTGGGCCGGCCGTGGGGGCAGCGGGAGGACCGTTCGACGGCCTCGCGTTGCTGGAGCAGGGCTTCGAGCTCGCCGGGGGCGAGGGCGTCGCCGGCCTTGATTGCGGCCTTGCAGGCCATCATGTCGAGGACTTCGTGGAGGGCGGCTTCGTCGGATATGCCGGGTTGGCCGGGGTCGATCTCGCCGGAGGCGGCCTTATCGGCGAGGTCGGCGAGGAAGGGGCCTGGGGCGACGCGCCGGCTCAGGAGGAGGGAGGGGAAGGCGTGGACGGCGGCCCTGCCGGGGCCGATGGGGCCGGCGTCGATGCCCAGGCGGGCCAGGAGGGGGGCGAGGGCTTCGAGGGCGGCGAGGCGGGCGTCATCGGCGTCGAAGGGTTCGGGGACCAGGAGGCGCTGGCTCTCAAGCGGGCGGTTCTGGTCGAACACGCGCTGGCAGAGGCGTTCGAACATGACGCGCTCGTGGAGTGCGTGCTGGTCGACGATGAGCAGGCCGCGGTCGTCCTGGGTGACGACGTAGCTGTCGTGGACTTGGAGGATGGTGGGCGTGCGGGGAGCGGCGGTGGTGTGCGGTGCGGAAGGCGCGTCGGCCGCGGGTTCGGCCGCGGGTTGGTCGGGCGCCGGGGGGGTGTCGGGGTCTTCGGCTTGGGCGCGGCGGACCTCGCGATAGACCTCGTCGCGGCGGGCGGGGTCCATGCGCCTGACGTAGTCGACCAGGGCTTTGGCGTCGACTTGGGCGCCGAGCTGCGCGTCGAGGTGGGGGTCGAGCTGTACGTCGACCTGTGCTTCGATTTGGGGCCCGGCGGCGGGGTCGTCCAGGGGCGCGTGTCGCACGGCGGCGGGTGGGCTGATCGTCGGGGCGAAAGAGTGCCCCGCGGCGGCGGTGGGTTGGTGGCTGGGGAGTGCACTCGCCCAGGACGCGGATGAGGGCGGCGCGAAGCCAGGCAGGGACGGCGGGCGCGGCTCGGGCGCCGCGGGTTGGAGGCGCGCCTCGGCGGGGAAGCGGGCGACGAGGTCTTGCCGTTCGAGGGCGTGGGCGAGGGTTCGGCGGACGGCGGAGAAGACGGCGTCGGGCTTGCGGAAGCGGACCTCGGCCTTGGCGGGGTGGACGTTGACGTCGACGTCGGCCGGGTCGAGGGCGACCTCGATCACGCCGATGGGCCAGCGGTCGGGGGCGATGAGGCCGCGGAAGGCTTCGCGTACGGCGTGCTGGATGCGGCGGTCGCGGATCGGCCGTCCGTTGCAGCTGAGGTAGAGCGATCGGGCGGTGGCCTTGGCGAGGGACGGTTCGCCGACGAGGCCCCAGGCGCGGGGGGCGTCGGGGACCTCTTGTTCTTGGTTGTTTGAGATCGTTAGGCCGTTGGCTTCGATGAGGCCGTCGAGCAGGTCTTCGCCGAGGATGGCGGCGGCGCGCTGCTTGCGGGATTGGTCGGGCGGCAGGTCCCAGACGGTCTTGCCGTTGGAGGCGTAGCGGAAGCCGACCTGGGGCCAGCAGAGGGCGAGGCGTTGGAGGGTTTCGTTGACCTGGGCGGCTTCGGCGCGGTCGGTCTTGAGGAAGCGCCGGCGGGCGGGGACGTTGTAGAACAGGTCGCGGACCTCGACCGACGTGCCGGGGCGGGCCGGGGCGGGCTCGACGGGGCTGGTTTCGCCGGCCTCGCAACGGACGCGTGCGCCCTCGCGGCCCGGGCCGCCGTCGGGTTGCTTGGCGGTGCTGGCGAGGGTGAAGCGGCAGACCGAGGCGATGGAAGCGAGTGCCTCGCCGCGGAAGCCGAGGGTGGCGACGCGGTGGAGGTCGTCGAGGGATTGGATCTTGCTGGTGGCGTGGGCGGCGAGGGCCATGGGCAGGTCGGCGGGGGGGATGCCGCGGCCGTCGTCGCGTATGGCGATGCGTTCGATGCCGCCGTGGTCGATCTCGACGTCGACGCGGGTGGCGCCGGCGTCGAGGGCGTTGTCGACCAGCTCTTTGACGACGTTGGCGGGTCGTTCAACGACCTCGCCGGCGGCGATCTGGTTGACGAGATGGGGGTCGAGCTTGCGGATCGCCATGGGCGTTTATCTTAGGGGCGTCCCCCGTGGAGCCGGTGATGCCGATCGACCCGCCCGTCCGCCCGTCCGATGTGGTGCTGTTTCAAGGGGATTCGATCACGGATGCGGGTCGGGATCGGGATCGCGGCGACCAGCCGAGTGACCCGGCGGCGCTGGGCTGGGGGTATGCGCGATACGCGTCGGCGGCGCTGGCCGCGGAGCGTCCGGGGGTGACGATCTACAACCGCGGGATCGGCGGGGACCGGGTGACGGACCTGGAGAGGCGGTGGGACGCCGACGTGCTGGCGCTTCGGCCGACGGTGCTGTCGGTGCTGATCGGGGTCAACGACACCTGGCACTCGATGCTGCCCGAGCACGAGGGCGTTTCGATCGAGCGGTACGAGACGCTGTACGGGGGTCTGCTTGCGCGGGCGCGGGAGGCGGCGCCGGGGTTGCGGGTGATCGTGGCCCAGCCGTTTGTGTTGACGTGCGGGTTCGGTGCGGAGCTGCCGTTCGAGCCGGACATCACGGGGCGTCGCGAGGCGGCGCAGCGGGTGGCGGAGAAGCACGCCGACGCGTGGCTGCCGTACCAGGAGGTGTTCGATGCGGCGATCGCCCGGGGCAAGGCGGACGGGACCGCGGGCGGCGACCCGTGCTACTGGGCGGGCGACGGCGTGCACCCGTCGATGGCGGGTCACCAGCTGATGGCGAGCGCGTGGTTGGAGGCGGCGGGGCTGGGGTGAGGTGCGCGGTGCGGGTCACGCCAACGGCAGGCCGTCGCCGCAGGCGAGGGCGTCGTGGGTGCGCATGACGCGGTCGGCCTCGGGGTCGGGCTCGGCGTCGCGGGGGCCGACGGTTTCGAGGTACTCGCAAGCGGCGTAGGCCGAGGCGGCCGGTTCGTAGTCGGCGAGCCAGGCGTCGAAGCGGGCCTCGGCGAGTTCGTCGGCGAAGGGGAACGAGCGCGGCGGGCGGGGCAGGCCGATCCGCCAGGGCTTGGCGGTGAGGCGGGCGCGGAAACAGTCTTGCGAATGGCAGAGCGAGATGTAGAGCCTGTCGGCGTTGGCGGCGCTCATGACGGCGTGGGCGGTGTCGTGCTTGGGGTTGAAGGTGCGGTTCATCACCAGGCCGCGGTAGCCGGCGGGGGTGCGGTAGACGCGGACCTGGAGGCCGGCGCTTGTGGCGGCGCGGCGGAGGCCGTCGAGGCGAGGGTCTTCGGCGGACCCGGGCGCGGCGGGGTCGTTTTGAGGCGAGGGCTCTGGGGCGCCGCCGAACAGGCGTGACAGCAGGCCGCCTTGCTTCTTGGGCTTCTCCCGGGGGGGCGGGTCGATGTCGATGAACATGACCCGGCTGGAGTTGAGGACCAGGGCGCCGTAGTGGTTGCGGGAGATGGCGCCGAGGGCTTCGCCGGTGTGGGGGTCGTCCCAGGCGTCGATGACGGCTTCGCGCAGGGGGCGGTCGACGGGGTAGTAGTCCCAGCGGTCGGTGCGGTTCTCGTCGTAGGGCGCGTTGTATTCGGCAACGGCCTTGGCGGCGCGGTCCGTGGCGACCTGCCGGGCGTGGTCGAGGCTGTGGTCGGACCATCCCCAGACGCGGAAGCCGTCCCGCTCGCCTTGGGCCCAGTGCGGGTAGAAGCGCATGGATTCAGGCTACCGTGGCGGGCGGTTGGCTTCGAGTTTGTCTATGGCACAGACCTTGCGTGAGATCAGAGCCCTGCTCGGGGCCCACGGGCTTCGGCCGAACCACAAGCTGGGGCAGAACTTCCTGCACGACGGCGCGCAGATGGACAAGGTGATCGCGGCGGCGGGTTTGTCGCCGGGCGAGGCGGTGCTGGAGGTCGGCCCCGGGACCGGTGCCCTGACGGGGCGCTTGTTGGAGGCGGGGGCGAAGGTCGTGGCCGTCGAACTCGACCGCGGGTTGGCGGGGCTGATGCGTGGCGCGTTCGAGGCGGAGATCGATGAGGGCCGGTTGACGCTGATCGAGGGCGACGTGCTGGCGGGCAAGCGGGCGGTTTCGCCGGCGGTGGTGGAGGCCGTGGACGCGGTGCGCGGGGGCGGGTCGTTTCAGCTGGTGGCGAACCTGCCTTATGGGTGCGCTTCGCCGGTGCTGGCGATTTTGGCGTCGGAGGTTCCGGCGATGCGTGGCGCGGTGGCGATGATCCAGAAGGAGGTGGCCGACCGGTTGACGGCGGCGCCGGGGGGTAAGGCGTTCGGCCCGCTGACGGCGATGGTGGGTGCGTTCTGCGAGGTCAAGCGGGTGGCGGTGGTGCCGCCGGGGTCGTTCTGGCCGGCGCCGAAGGTGCACTCGGCGGTGGTGCGTTTGGAGCGGCGGGCGTCGCCGTTGACGCGGGATGCGGCGGGTCTCGGGGCGATGTTGCACCGGCTGTTCTCGAAGCGGCGGAAGCAGCTCAAGGCGATCTTGGGTGCGGACACGGCTTGGCCCGAGGGGGTTTCGCCGACGGACCGGCCGGAGCGGCTGTCGATTGCGCAGCTGTGCGTGTTGGCGGAGGGGGTGGGCGAGGGGGCTGCGGGGGACCGGTCGGCCTAAGGTGTGCGGGGGCCGCGGCGGCTGGTCGTCGTGCGAGACGGAGCGTTTGTATGGCCAAGCCCTTGGCGCCTTGTTCGGTGTTGGTTGCGGTGCCGGTGTTTAACGAGCAGAAGCACGTGGCGAACGTGATCGAGCGGATCACGCGTTACGCGGACTGCGTGCTGGTGGTGGACGACGGGTCGACGGACTACACGCCGATGCTGCTGGCGATGCAGCCGGTGGACGTGATCCGGCACAAGACGAACCTGGGGTACGGGCGCGCGATCCGGGACGCGTTCCGGTGGGCGGAGTCGTATGGGTATCAGTGGCTGATCACGATGGACTGCGACGACCAGCACGAGCCGGCGGCGCTGCCGCACTTCTTCGAGGCGATCGCGGCGGGGGATGCGGACATCGTGTCGGGCACGCGGTACCCCGAGGGGTTTGAGGCGGAGCCGAGCGAGCCGGGGCTGTCGGCGCCGCCCGAGCGGCGGCGTGTCAACGCGCTGGTGACGCAGATGGTCAACGAGCGTTTGGGGCTGAGGATCACCGATGCGTTCTGCGGTTTCCGGGCGTACCGGGTGGCGGGGGTCGACCACGACGCGCTGAGCGTGGACGGGTACGCGATCCCGCTGCAGCAGTGGGTGCAGGCGGCGGCGCAGGGGCTGCGGGTGAAGGAGGTGCCGGTGCCGCTGATCTACAACGACCCGTCGCGTTCGTTTGGGGGCGCGCTGGACGACGCGGAGCACCGGATGCAGCACTACACGGAGGTGTTTGAGCGGGAGGTGGCGCGTCATCGGGATCGCCTGCCGGCGTCGGCGGTGGGGGAAGCATCGACGGCGTCTTGTAACGGTTGCGCTTCGGGTTGAGCGGCGTGATGGGGCTTCGACTCGATCCTCCGCTGCGCGAATGGCGCCCCCGTCAGGAGCGGGTCGTGCGGGGTGCGGACCGTGCTGTGATCGCCGAGCGGGTGGCGGAGCGGGCGGGGCGGATGGGGTCGGGTGTGATCGCGTCGGGCGCCCCGGATGGCTCGGGCTCCCCGGCGCGTCCGGTGGTGGCGACGGGGCATCAGGCGTCGCTGTGGCATCCGGGGATTTTGGTGAAGGACTTGGCGGCGGCCGAGGCGGCGCGTCGGTTGGGCGGCGTAGCGCTGCACGTGCTGGCGGATCAGGATGTGCACGAGGCCTGGCGGATCGACCTGCCGGTGGTGGAGGGCGATCGGCTGCGGGTGGCGTCGCGTGGCCTGGCGGCGACGCAGGGGGGCGTGCCGACGGGGCGTCAGCCGGCGGCGGGATCGTTCGAGGTAAGCGGGATTGCGGGGCTGGACGCGGCGCTTAGCGAGGCGGCGGGCCGGTCGTTCGAGACGTTGGCCGAGCAGGCGGGGTTTGTGGCGGAGCGGTATCGGTCGGGCGTGATGGGTGCGGCGACGCCGGTGGCGGCGGCGACGGACTTGGCGCACACCGCGCGGTTTGGGGAGCTGGTTGATCGGATGACGGACGACCCGTTGGCGTGCGTGTCGGCGTACAACGCGGCGGCGGTGGCGGTTCCCGAGGCGGGGATGGGCGAGCTGAAGGTGACGGATCGGCGGGTGGAGCTGCCGTTGTGGAGGTCGCCTTGGCAGGGCGGGCGCTTGCGGGTGTTCGCCGAAAAGCAGGAAGGGGGCGGCTACGCGCTGCGGGCGGGCGGCAAGCCGGTGGATCGTGGGGACCTGCTGCCGCGGGCGCTGCTGATGACGGGGCTATGGCGGGACGGGCTGTGCGACTTGTTTGTGCACGGCGTGGGGGGCGGGGTGTACCGCCGTGTGACGGACCTCTGGTGGGAGCGGTGGCTGGGCGAGGGCTTGGCGCCGGTGGTGGTGGCGACGGCGGACGTGCGGGTCGACTTTGCGGTTCCGGTGGCGGAGCCGGAGGAGGTTCGGCGGGCGGTTTGGCGCCGTCACTGGTTGCCGCACAACCTGGACCGGGCGCTGGGGCTTTCGGGGGAGGCGGTGCAACGCAAGCGTTCGCTGCTGGACCGCATGGGGGACGATCGGGACCGTCGCCGTCGGGCCCGGGCGTTTCGCGAGCTGAGCGAGATCAATGCGGGGTGGGTGGAGCAGCACCGGGGCGAGATCGAGGCGGCGGACTCGGAGGCGGCGCGGGCGCAAGCGGGTCTGGCGAACCGGGCGTCGGCGCGGCGGCGCGACTGGGCCCTGGCGGTGTACCCTGACGAGGCGTTGGCCCGTTTGTGGCGGGCCGTGCAGGATTCGGCCTGACGCTTTGGCGCGGGCGCTGCCACGAGGATCGCATGAGCTACGACCCGGCCGAGCTTCCGCAGATCGAGGCGCCGATGAACCCCGCGTTGGACGGGCGTGCGACGCTGATCCTCTCGGACATGCACTTGGGTTCGGTGGGGGCGCCGAGCGCCAAGTCGCTGCGGCCGTTGTGGCAGGGCGTGCAGCGGGTGGTGGTGAACGGTGACCTGGCGGAGATCCAGACGATCAAGCGGCGGGCGGAGGCGGCGAGAGAGGCGCGTGCGCTGGTGGAGCTGTGCGACCACGACGGGGTGGAGCTGCTGACGATCCCGGGGAACCACGACGCGTATGTGTCTGAGCACCGGTACGCGACGGCGGCGGAGGGTTCGGTGCTGATCATGCACGGCGACGCGCTGCACCCGGACATCGCGCCGTGGTCGTCGGGGGTGAAGCAGATCCGGCAGGCCAAGGCCGACATGAACTACGACACGGACGCGAACTTCGACGCGGAAGACCCGCTGCAGGAGCGGATCGCGGCGTCGCACCACATGGCGGTGGCGGAGTTCGAGCGGCGGGAGGTGGGGGGCGTGCGCGACAAGCTGTCGGTGCTGTTGGCGCCGCACCGGGTGTTCAAGGTGGTGCGGTATTGGTCGCAGGTGCCGGACCTGGCGGGCGCGTTCTTGGACCGGTATCGGCCGGAGACGAAGGTGCTGGTGTTCGGCCACTCGCACCGGGAGGGGGTGTGGCGGCGGGGCGGCCGGCTGCTGATCAACACGGGGTCGTTTGGGTTTCCCGGGCGTCCTCGGGCGGTGCGTTTGGAGAACGGCGGGCTGGAGGTGTTCCGGATCAAGAAGGGCAAGGGCGGGTACCGGTTGGCGACTCGGCCGTTGTTGAGCGAGGCGCCGGGCGGTTTGGCGCCGCCGCCCTCGGGTCATACCGATGTGGCCGACGCGCTGGCGGCCGCGGCGGACGGGCCTTGAGGTGGCGTTGAGGCCCGGGGGTCAGGCGGGGTTGGCGGCGCGGTGGCGTGCGACGAAGGCGTCGTACTGCTCGGGGGT